>JAJFUB010000056.1 GCA_021372615.1 bacterium
GAGCAGGAAGCGGAAGGGACAGCCGCCGTACAGGCCGAGGGCACTGGCGCTCCAGCGATGGTCAGGGCCGAAGGCATGGGCGAGTTGCGTGTGGACCGCCGGGCTGCGCAACACGCCGTCATGCGCCTCGAACGGCTCCCACGAGTAACGCCGGTCCTCGACGGCGGCCATGGCGCGGGCGTGGGCGACCAGGGCGCGGTCCGCGTCGGGCAGCCCTGGCGTCACCGCGTCGAGCAACTCCGCCGCGTCGTGCTGGGTGACGTGTTCGAGCAGCTCGCGCAGGCAGATGACCTCCTGCGGGGGCGGGACGATCTCCGAGAGCTGCCGCTCGCGCGTCGGCAGCGCCCCGGGCGCGAACAGGCGCGTGACCTCATCCACGTAGTGGGAGCGCAGCAGCGGCTCGCCGCCGCTGTCCATGGTCGGGTAGCTCAGGGTCAGGCGGCGCTCGGCGACCGCGCAGGCGAGGAGGAACAGGTAGGTCTCGTCGTCCTGCAGTGCGGCTGAGAGGTCGAGGGGGACGCCCGCGCCACCGAGACGGCGGCGCTCGCGATCATCGAAGAAGGCAGGCTCGTGGCGGGTGGCGGGCCACTGGCCCTCGACGAGGCCGCCGATGAGAACGTGGGGCCGGCGGAGTTGGCGCGCCCGGTAGGCGTCCAGCACGAGCACCCGCCCGTCGCGCGCGGGGGGCAGGTCGAAGGTCGTGTCGGCGCAGAGGGCGACCAGCTCGCGGCAGAAGGTGGGGAAGGGGATCGCCTCCGGCTCGCCGAGCAACTGGTCGGCATCGGCGACCTGCTGCAGCGCCTGCAGGAACGCCCGGAAGGCAGCGAGGTTGGCGCTGGTCTCGGCGGCCTCGGCCGAGTCCGCCGCGGCGCTGAGGGTGACGCGGCGGCTGAGGCCGAAGTCCTCGAAGGCGGCCAGCAGGCGCCGCACATGCTCGCCGCGCGGCCGCGGCCGGTTGAGCTGGTCGAGACGCTCGGCCAACGCGTTGAAGAGCGTCGCGGCATGTTCCAGGCGCTGGCGGTCGCGCGCGATGTGCCCGGGGCTGCGAGCTTCGGCGTCCTCGGTCAGCCCCTCGCCCTGGCGCGCCAGTTGCAGCTCCTGCTGGAGGCGGTCGCGGTAGAGCGCGAACTGCTCGGCCCATCGCCGGCGCCCGCCAATGACCCGCGCCTCGCAGGCCACGATCTCGAACTCTTCGGGCGAGAGGGGCGGCCGGCCGCCGGACAGCACCGTCAGGTCCACGAAGTTGGACTTCAGGAACTTGACCACATCGCCACGGGTGTAGTCGTCGCGCACGATCTGGACGAGGTCGAGGACAGCCTGCACCGAGGGGCGCGCGGCGAGGGGCTCGGCATCCAGCAGCGCCAGCGGTACCCCAGCCTCGCGCGCGACTTCCTGCAGCGCCCGGCGGACCGGCGGCAGCGCGCGGAAGATCACGCAGATGTCGCCGGGGGCGGCCCCCTCCAGGAGCAGGCCCTTCACCTCACGGATGATCTCGCGCGCTTCGGCCAGCACGCCCGGGGCCGCCAGCACGGACAGGGCTCCGTCCGCGCTCTCGCGCACCGGCGGACGCAGGCGGAACAGATGGTCCAGCACATGCCGCAGGGGCGCGGGGCGCTCGTCACAGTGCGACAGCCATTGCACCTGGCTGGCGGGCAACTGCTCCTGCAGGCGCTCCAGGAGCCGCCAGGCCGCCGCGTAGCCTGCCCGCTGCTCGGGCTCGGGCGACAGGGCCAGCGTGACGACGACCTCGCGGTCGCCCTCCTGCGCGAGATGACACAGCACCTGCAGTTGGGTGGTGGTGAAGTCGGTGAAGCCGTCCACGAGCACAAGGCGCGCGGCGCCGAAGGGCTGGTCGTGGCCCCGGCTGAGCAGGTGCGTCGCCTGCCAGAACAGGCCGGGCTCGTCGTAGAGGTTGCGCCGGGTCAGCTCCTGCTGGTAGCGGGCGTAGAAGCGCGCGAGGCCCTGGGCGCGGTCGTCGTCGGGGAAGACGCGGCGCACGGCGCGGGTAAAGACCTCGGGAGCGACGGCGGCGCGCTTGAGTTCATCCACGAAGGAGCACAGGGCCGGGACGAAGCCCGCGTGGCGGAGGAGATCGGCCGGCAGAGCCACGTCGGGAGCGGCGGCCAGCCGCTGGGCCAGCAGCAGGCGCTGACGAGGCTCCAGCGGGGAGAGCGGGTCGCGGTTGCTGCGCAGCAGCGCGTGCGCCAGATCATTGAAGGACATGATCCGGGCGTCGTAGAGGCCGCCCGTCTCGCGGGCGACCGCCTCACGCGCGTCCGCCAGCGCGGGCGCGTCGGGCAGCAGCAGGATGACGCTGTCGCTGCCGCCCTCGCGCACGGCTGTCAGGTGACGCGCGCGCACCGCGCGCGTCTTGCCGCAGCCGGGCGGACCGCACAGGATGGTGATCGCAGCCATCGGCCAGCCCCCCGGCTACTTCGCCGGTATGATGATCGCTTCGCCGGGCCAGTGCAGCGCGGCGCGGAAGAGCATCTGGTTGGCGACCGTCTGCTCATCCACCGTCACGCTGATCTCCTGCGCCCCGACCGGCGGGTTGCCCTGCGGTGTGATGCGCACCTTCTCCTTGCCCGCCGGGTACAGCCAGCAGTCCGTGGGGCTGCGCATGACGAGGCGGTCGCCGCCACTCATCTGCACCGGGAAGGTGACGCGCTCGCCGTTGACGATCAGCGTCGGGTTGGCCGTCGCCGTCGCAGCCGACAGGACCTTCAGGCCGTCGAGGAGGCAATGCGAGGTCGTGTTCGCGGGCATGCTGTTGTAGTAGAAGTTGAGGCTGACGATCTTCGTGTAGTCAAGTTTGGCCGGGTCGGGTCGCCGCAGCTCGATGAAGCGCCAGCCGGTCCAGCTGATCGCGATGTACTGATCCTGCGGCGTGCCGGCGGCGTCCCAGAGCTGCACCTTGAGCGCCTCGCCCTTGCCATCGCCCTTCACCCACAGGCCGAGATACTCGTAGTTCTTCAACTCCAGGGGCGGGTCGAAGCGGCGGCCGAAGGTGGCCCAGCCGCTGGCGCTGGGCAGCGTCGAGGTGGCCTTGAAGCTGCAGGCGGTCCGGCCCTCCTTGACGTCATCGGTGATGAGCTTGACCTCCTGCGTGACGCCCTGGCTGGTGGCGCGGCTGCCGTCGGTGGCCGGGTTGTACAGGTGGGTGTCCAGCGCCTTGCTGTCGCCGGGCAGGGCCTGCTCGAACAGCTCCAGCGGCTGCCCCTGGGCATACTGCGGGCCCGGCTTCACAACCGGCCCGGCCTCCAGTTGCAGCTCGATCTGCGCCGGGGTCTTGCGCTCGTTCTTGACCTGCAACACCGCCGGCATGTCCACCTCGGTGGTGTTCTCGCGGTCATCGTGCACCAGGCGCTTTTGCGCGGGCATGCTGCCGAAGTCCGTGTAGCGCACCGGGACGAGGGCGTCCTGGCCCTGCACCTTGCTCAGGCGCCACTCCTGGTCGGGCGACTGCATCTGCCGGCGCACCTCGACCGGCACGCGACCCGAGAGCCGCAGATCCTCCCAGCGGGCGATCGTGTCAATCATCTCCAGGGCCTGCGGCACGGTGCGCAGCGCCTGGGTGGTCGTCTCCACCGAAACCGAGCTATCGAAGGCCACCGACCGCGAGCAGACATACTCGATGTCGTCGGGGCGGATGTTGGGGTTGATGCCATACCAGCCGATGTCCAGCGGCATGAAGTTGCTGAAGAGCCACTGGAAGCCCGGGGTGCGCTTGGCCAGGTAGAGCTTGATGTCGCGGAAGCCGTCGGCCGAGGCGCTGCGGGACAGCAGGTGCCACGAATAGGGGGAGAAGCTGGAGCCCTGGGCGATGATGTCCTTCTTCTTGAACCGCTCGTAGTAGGCCATCTGCAGGCGGGCGTTGTAGTAGGCGTGGTCGCCCTGCAGCCACTCGGAGCCGTCGAAGTAGATGCCGTCGCAGTTGCAGTAGTTCCATGTGCGGGCCACGTTGTCGGCCACGCGGTCAATGAGATCGGTGTGGGTGTCCATCAGGAACAGGCCGTAGGCGCGATAGAGGTGCTTGACGGCGGCGCCGGCCTGGTGGGGCGCGGCCTGGCTCTTGTTCCAGCCGCGCTTGCACCCGCCAAAGCCATAGGGCGGGTCGAGCTTGATCGAGGAGTACTGCACCATCTCGTCGCCGATGCGCAGGATCGTGCCCGTGCCGCGGTAGCCGCCGTCCTCGGTGGGGAACTTGTCGGGAGGCTCCCTGGTGGGGATGAAGGTGGCCTGCTCGTCCACATCGCCGGCCAGCTCGGCCTGCATGTCTACGTAGATGCCGCTATCGGGCACCGGCGTGACCAGCGGGTCGCCAGGGCTGATCCCGGCCGTGAGCATGTGCAATCCCACCGGGAAGCCGGCCTTCTGGATCTTGGCGATGGTGGCCTTCAGTCCCGCCGGACCGTGGGGGAAGTTCTTCTCATTGATGATGAAGCTGCCGCTGCCGTGCGACCAGTCATGCTCGACGATCAGCACATAGCCGAAGTGCCCGCGCTTGGCGTAGCCGATGACCTCGTCCACGTTGTCCTCGGTCAGGTCGCAGATGAACAGGTACGACTGCTTCATCACGCGCGAGAGCTTCCCGGGCTTGCCGCCCAGTTGCGGCGAGGGCAGGCCATAGGTCTTCTCGACCTGCTGCATGACCGAGGCGAACTGCGGGCGCGGGCAGGCGATGAGCGCACACCCGCGCACGAGGCTGGGGCCATACAGCTTGCGGCTGAGGTCGGGATAGGTGCAGACAAAGTTCACATTGTCGGCGTCGGCCTGCCGCAGGACCTGCTGGCCGTCGAAGTTGAGCGTCTGCAGGCACTCGATGGCCGCGTCATCGTAGGTGGCGGCGATGGTGCCGGCGATGGTCGGCAGCTTGGGGACCTGCAGGTCAAACAGCGTGATCGCCTGTAGATCGGCCGGCTCCACCGCCTTGAGGACAAAGCCCATGAAGAGGGGCTGAGCCTGCCACTGCACGCGGGCCTGGGCCTGCTTGTCCCCGAAGGTCACGGTCAGGAGGTCCCCGCTCTTGCTGACGCCGCTGGCGGGGAGGTTCCAGGCGCCGGTCTGGGCGCGCATGAAGGGCCGCGGCGCCCCGGCCACGCGCTCGGCGTTGAGGGTCTTGTCGAAGAAGGACTTCACCGAGCCATCGGCCGACAGCGTCAGCCGGCAGCCCTGGTTCTCGAGCACCACATCGGGTCCGCTCATGCTCGTTCGCTCCACCTTTCGCAGGGCCACGTCGTCCACCGTGACCCCGGCCTGGCCTGTTGAGAGCACGACTGTGATCTGCGTCACCTGCGGGTCGGTCACCAGATGGAAGCCCCCGCCCTGCCGCCACTGCGCCCCGGCGCGCACCGTCGTGACCGCGGCCGTGGTCCGCAGCCACTTCTGACCGGCGCCGTACTCATAGAACGTGAGGTCCACCGCGCCGCCCTTCGCCCACGCGGACAGCTCGTAGACGTCGCCTGCCTGCACCGGGAACGTCGCGCCCAGTAGATGCGCGGGGTTCTTCCCGCCGGCGGCGAAGCGCACGGCATACTTGCCCCCGTGGGCGTCCTCGACGAGGCCGACCGGCCCGCCACACTGGGCGTTGTAGCCCCACTTGTCGGGCAGGAGCTTGGTCTGAAGCTGCCACCCGGCGGGGGCCTTGTCCGTGGTGACGGCCTGTTCGAAGTCCCCGTTGACGAGCTGAGCATGGGCGGCGACCGCGGCGACGAGGGCGGCGAGGATGAGCAGCATGCGCATGAACGTGACCTCCGGCGGCCCCTTCGGGGCGCGCGTATGGGTGAGCGCGTCGCGTTCCGTGGGGTGCCGCCCACGGCTACGTACGATGGCCCGCTTCGCGGGCATGAACGGCACGGTTAGCACGGGCTGCTGACCGTGGGCTGCCGCCCACGGCTACATACGGTGGCCCGCTTCGCAGGCATGGACAGCGCGGCCGTCGGCGCCGAAGGCGCCCGCGTGCGTAGCCACGGGCGTGAGCCCGTGGGTGCGAGCGTCCCTCCTCCATCGTCCGTCGGCTAACGTTGCCGGCGCCCCAAAGGGGCCGCCGGGCTCACTGCCAGATGTACCGCGGATCGTAGGCCACGCCGTGCTGTTCCAGGAACGCCACAAACTCCTCCTCGAAGGTGCGTTCCCGGTGGTGAGCCTCCTGGCCGGCGAGATAGCGTGTGAGTCCGTCAACCTCACTGCGCCCGACGGTGAAGGCGCCATAGCCATCCTGCCAGCCGAAGCCCACAGCCAACGCGACGGTCTCGCTGAGCCAGCGCGAGGAGTTCGACTTGATGTCGCGCATCATGTCCGAGATGGTGCGGTCCTTGGGCATGACGGCGAGCAGGTGCAGATGGTTGTCGGTGCCGCCGGCCGCGAGCAGTTGGCCCTTGCGGTTGCGCAGGATGCCGCCGATGTATTCGAACAGCCGCGGCCGGGCCGCGGCGGCAAGCAGAGGCCGCCGCTCCTTGGTGCTGAAGATGAGATGATAGCGCAGACACGTGAACGATCCTGCCATGGTTCCCCCTCGGACGGCCCCTTCGGGGCGCACGTGGTATGACGGGTCGCGATCCGTGGGCTGCCGCCCACGGCTACGCACGATGGCCCGCTTCGCGGGCACGGACATCACAGCATGGACATCACAGCACGGACATCACAGCATGGACATCACAGCATGGACATCACAGCATGGACATCACAGCATGGACATCACAGCATGGACGGCACAGCATGGACGGCGCGGCACGTACGTCACGGCGCGTACATCACGGCGCGTACGCCACGGCGCGTACGCCACGGTGGTCCTCATACGACAACGATCCGCGTTGCAGGAATATTGCCTGCGTTCGCGGCAGAGTCCTGCAACTCTGTTGCGGGGTGAACGTCATGGGTTCTGTCCGGGTCGCCTTCGTCGGTACCGGCAACATGGGCCAGTGCGCCCATCTGCGGCACTACGCCGCTTCGCCTGACTGTGAGGTCATCGCCCTCGCCGAGCTGCGGCCTGGACTGGCCGCGCGGGTCGCGGCGCGCTATGGCGTGCCACGGGTGTATGCCGACCATCGCGACCTGCTGGCTCACGAGCAGCCCGAGGCCCTCGTCTGTGTCCAGCCCTTCACGCGCTATGGCACGCTCCTGCCCGAGCTACTCCAGTCCGGGCTGCCTGTGCTCATCGAGAAGCCCCTGGCCTCGTCGGTGGAGCAGGCCGAGAAGATTGTGGCCGCCGCCGAGGCCCGGGGCACGTGGATCATGGTCGGCTACCACAAGCGCAGCGATCCGGCAACCATGCGCGCCCGCGAGGAGATCGAGCGGCTGCGGCAGACCGGCGAGCTGGGGCGGATGACCTATGTGCGCGTCTCCATGCCGCCGGGCGACTGGATCGCCGGGGGCTTCGTGGATCTGTTGCACAGCGATGAGAGCCTCCCGCCGCTGCAGACCGATCCGCCGCCGACGGACATGACCCCCGAGCAGTTCCAGGACTACCTGCGCTTCGTCAACTACTACATTCACCAGGTGAACCTGCTGCGGCATCTGGTCGGGGAGGACTACGAGGTGACGCACGCCGACCCGGCCGGGGTGCTGCTGGTGGCGCGCAGCGCCAGCGGGGTGCCGGCGATCATCGAGATGCAGGCCTACCAGACCAGCCGCGACTGGCAGGAGGCGGCGCTGGTGTGCTTCGAGCGGGGGTGGGTGCGGGTGGAGCTGCCGGCGCCGGTGTCGCTGAACCGCGCCGGGCGGGTCACGTTCCTCCGCGATCCGGGCCAGGGCGCCGAGCCGCAGATGATCGAGCCCGTGTTGCCCACGGTCAGCGCCATGCAGCAGCAGGCGGCGAACTTCCTGAAGGCCGTGCGCGGGGAAGCCCCGGCCCCGTGCCTGGCGCCCGAGGCCCTGCGCGACCTCGTGGTCGCCCGGGACTATGTGAGGCTGTTCTGGGGCTAGGGCGGGGTACAAGCCCCCGCCCTACAGGCGGGCGCGGCGGAGGCGGAGTGAGTTGCTGACGACGGAGACGCTGCTCATGGCCATCGCCGCGGCAGCGATCATCGGGTTGAGGACGCCTACGACGGCCAGCGGGATGGCTGCCACGTTGTAGCCGAAGGCAAAGCCCAGGTTCTGCTTGATATGGCGTAGCGTCAGGCGGCTGAGGCGGATCGCCCGCACGACCGCCAGCGGGTCGCCGCTGACCAGCGTGATATCCCCGGCCTCGATGGCGATGTCGGTGCCTGTCCCCAGCGCGATCCCCACCTCGGCCTGCGCCAGCGCCGGCGCATCGTTGATCCCGTCGCCCACCATCGCCACCCGCTGGCCCTGCGCCTGCAACTCGCGGACGCGCGCGGCCTTCTGATCGGGCAGGACCTCGGCGAGCACCTGCGTGAGGCGCAGTTGGTCGGCGATGGCCTGCGCCGTGCGCGCGTTGTCGCCGGTGAGCAGCGCCACCGACAGCCCCATCTCCTGCAGGCTCCGGACCGCGGCCGCGGCGTTCTCCTTGAGCGTGTCGGCGACCGCGAGGAGGCCGAGCAGGTTGCCGCCGGCCGCGACGTGCAGGACCGTCTTGCCCTCGCCCTGCAGGCGCTGCGCCTCGGCAGCGGCCGGCGCGGCGTCCACGCCGCGCGCGGCCATCAGCGCCGCCGTCCCCACCAGCACCTCGGCGCCGTCCTGTAGGGTGGGGGCTTGTTCCCCGCCCCGCAGCGTCCCGCGGACGCCCTGGCCGATGAGGGCCTCGAAGTCTGTGACCTCGGGGAGGTCGAGGCCGCGCTCTTCCGCGGCGCGGACGACGGCCTGGCCGAGGGGGTGCTCGGAGGCGTACTCGACGGCGGCGGCGAGGGCGAGGAGCTGCGCCTCGGCGGGGTCCCCGTCGGCTGCGCCGACACCCCGCCCTCGCAGCGTGACTAGCTCCGTCAGCGCCGGCTCGCCCTTCGTCAGCGTGCCCGTCTTGTCGAAGACGACCGTGTGCAGCGCACCGACGGCTTCCAGTGCGGCGGCCTCGCGGATCAGGATGCCGTGCTCAGCGCCCAGGCCCGTGCCCACCATGACGGCTGTCGGCGTCGCCAGGCCCAGGGCGCACGGGCAGGCGATGACGAGGACGGAGACGGCGTTGATGAGGGCGCGGACGTAGTCGGCCCGACCAACGAGGAGCCAGCCCAGGAACGTGAGCAGCGCGATGGCGATGATCGTCGGCACGAAGACGGCGGCGATGCGGTCGGCGAGGCGCTGGATGGGCGGCTTGGTCGCCTGGGCCTGCTGCACGAGGCGGACGATCTCCTGCAGCACGGTGTCCTGGCCCACGCGCGTGGCGCGGAAGCGGAGGCTGCCGCTCTGGTTGATCGTCCCGCCGATGACCTCGTCGCCGGGGTGCTTGTCGACCGGGAGGCTCTCGCCGGTGAGCATGGACTCGTCCACCGTCGAGTCGCCGCTCTCGACCACGCCGTCCACGGGGAGCTTCTCGCCGGGGCGGATGAGGATGAGGTCGCCCACGACGATCTGCTCGATGGGCAGGCGCGCCTCCTCACCGTCGCGGAGGACGGCGGCCTCGCGCGGGGCGAGCTGCAGCAGCTTGCGGACCGCGTCGGAGGCGCGGCCCCGGGCCCGGGCCTCCAGGAAGCGCCCGAGCGTGATGAGCGTGAGGATCATCGCGGCGGAGTCGTAGTAGAGGGCGTGCTCGTGCTCGTCGAGACCGAACCGGAAGCTGTTGTAGGCACTCAGCAGGTAGGCCGCCGTCGAGCCCAGGGCGATGAGCACATCCATGTTGGCCGCCCCATGCGCGAGCGCCCGCCACGAGTTGCGGTAGAATTGCCAGCCCAGTAGCACCTGCACCGGCGTCGCCAAAAGGAAGAGGAGGGGGAGGGTGAGCGAACCGGCGACGGGCCACATCGTGAGGACCATCAGGGGCACGGAGCACACCGCGCCGAAGAGGAACAGGCGCCACTGGCGGCGGCTCTCCTGCTCGCGCTCGGCCAGGCGCTCGTCGTCGGTCGTCGTCTCGGGCAGACTGGCCTCGTAGCCGGCGTCCTGCACGGCGGCGATGAGGCGCTCGGTCGGCACAGCCCCGGCCGCAAAGCGCACGGTCGCGGTCTCGTCGCCGAGGTTGACGACCGCCTCAGCCACGCCCTCGACGTGCGCCAGGGCCTGCTCCGCGCGGGCCGCGCAGGCCGCACAGTGCATGCCCTTGATGTTCAGCCGCACCTGGTCGTCTGCCATGGCCATCACCTGAGCCTACGTTCGTGGCCTGCGGGCACGCGAAGCGCTGTCCGCGGCCTGTTGTCTGTGTGGGAGGGATACAGCGGCATGTGGACCCCGCAAGTGCGAGCCGACCGAGGGGAAGGGAGATCAGAAGACGAACAAAGCCCCCGACCGCCGCAGCCGCCGGGGGCTCTGTTGTTTGCGAGGGGTTAGTCGCTGACGACAGTGACGCGGTCCGCGCGCGGACCCTTAGCGTCCTGCACGACCTCGAACTCGACCTTCGCGCCCTCCTGGAGGGTGCGGTAGCCGTCGCCCTGAATGGCCGAGAAGTGCACGAAGACGTCCTTGCCACCCTCGTACTCGATGAACCCGTAACCCTTGCTCTCGTTGAACCACTTGACCTTGCCGATAGGCATCTGACGCTCTCCCTCGGTACTGCTCGCTGGTCTCTCACATGCAGCGAGTCGTAGGGAGCAAGCTCCCCTATCGGCAACTCGTGCGTACGTGCAAGTACACAGCTCGTAGTGGCTAAAGCCACCAATGCATTATGGACTATAGCATTTGGGATTAGATTCGTCAAAGAGAAAAACAAGTCGCCCCACGGGAACACAGACAGGCCGTCATCCCCCTGAGCCTACCCCGCGTCTGCTGCCTGCCGCTCGCACTCGGCCCGGACGTCGGGCGGCACGGCCCGCAGCGCCAGCCAGACCAGCAGCGGCAGGATCAGGACATCATCCACCAGCCCCAGCACCGGGATCCAGTCCGGGATCAGGTCGAAGGGCAGGCACGCATAGCCCACCGCCGCCACGAGCAGCCATCGCGCCACCCGCGGGGTGCGGGGGTGAGACGCCATGAGGCGGTAGGCGACCACCTGGCGCCTGAAGCGCCGCCCGTACTCGCGCAGGCGGGAGGACAGCGCCGACATGCCTACGGCACCGTCACAAGCTGCAGCGCGTCGAACCACGCGCTGCCGGCGCTGATCAGACTGAGGTGAGCACTGATGCGCTTGGCGGCGGCCTCGGTGGCCGTGAACTCCACGCGGTACTCCTGCCAGTCCGTGGTCAACTCATGCGTGCACTGGGCGCCCTTGGCCGCGTCCAGCGTGAAGCTGAACTTCTGCCCCGCGCGCTCGCCCTTCGCCCAGATCGAGAGCGCATACTTCGTCCCCGGAGCCAGGCGCACCGGGAAGGGCGACACGCCCATGCCCTGACCCTCGACCGGCGTGCGCAGCCGCAGCGACTGCCGTCCGTGGATTGCCACCCGCGGGTCCACGTACCAGCTCGCGCCCCTGTCGGGGCCGTAGCCGGTATAGCAGCCGTCCGGGGTGCCGACGTTGGCGGCCTCCTCCCAGCTCGCGTTGACGATCAGGTTCTTGGGGTCAAGCTGCACGCGGTCGGCCGGCGGAGCCTCCACCTGCAGGCGGTACACGCGCGTGCTCATGGCGTCAACCATGTCGGTGAGGCGGCCCTGCTCCACCGGCACCTGGCGGTTCTCGAAGAGGACGTCGGCGGAGCCAGACCAGGTCGTGGGAAGGGCCAGTTGGAGGGTGGCGGGTTCGTTCTTGGTGTTGGCGCACAGGACGGTGAGGGCGCCGCGCTCCTTGAAGACGGCGGCCTGGACGGAGGCGGGGCTGACCGGGGCCGGCGGGACGCCGGCACTGGACGAGGGAGTGGCCCTGGGCGAGGGAGTGGCCCTGGGCGAGGGAGGGGCGGCGGGCGCGGGAGGGGCCTGGGCCGGCGGGACGCCGGCACTGGACGAGGGAGGGGCGGCGGACGCGGGAGGGGCCTGGGACGGCGAGACGCCGGCACTGGGCGAGGGAGTGGCACTGGGGGAGGGAAGGGCGTTGGAAGAGGCAGGCGTGGCGGGCCATGGCAGGCGCTCGCCGGCCAGGGCGGGCGTGAGTTGCGACAGCTCGAGCATCAGACGGCGGCATTCGCTCCACAGGTCGGGCGAGGTGGGGTTGGTGGCCGGGGGGCGGCGGATGAAGTACTGGATGCCGGTGGCGCCGTGGATCAGCGCCAGGTAGGTCATCACCCGCTCCTCCTGGCGCGACGGCTCGCGCTTCCAGCCCTCGCCGCCGCCGAAGGCCTGTGGCACCACCCACAGCGGCATGGACTCACCAAGTTCGCGGTTGATCTGGTCGCAGAACTCCGTCACCCTGGTGACCGGCCCGTTGGGGATGGGGTATGGGTCGGTCATGCACACGTCCATGCCCCGGGCGTAGCGGGCCGCGGCGCTGGCGACGCAGAACACCATCGTGACCGGGTGCCAGGGGTCGAGCTCCTTGATCCTGTTGTAGGCCAGCTCGCAGTCCTCGGGCTTGGCCCAGCCCAGTTCGGGCTCATCGGCGAGGTAGTAGCTCAACAGCGCCGGGTGGTCGCGGAAGGCCTCGATCTCCTCCTTGAGCCACTGCCACTTCTCCTCGGTGTGCGGGGGGCGGGACACGCCGTGGATGGCCAGTTGAACCCGCAGGCCCACCTGCGCGCAGCGGTCCAGCATCTGCTTGACGCGGGTACGGTCGCGGCGCTGCTCCAGGTTCGTGCTCAGGTACGGGGCGATGGTGTTGAAGCCCCAGACCGGCTCGGCCTCGATCACGTCATCCACCGTGCGCATGTCGGCATAGCATGACTGCGGACAATAGGGCAGGCCGGCCACGAGCAGCGTGCGGCTGCGGTTGTCAATGGCGACCCCGTTGGGGTTGGGCGCGGCCAGGAGCAGGTTGTAGACGAGCGACGAGAGCGACTGGCCGCCACGTGACAGCGTGGCTTTCAGCGGCACGCGCCCCAGGGGCAGCTTCGCCAGCGAGATCGGCACTTCCGTCTGCACCCCTGCCTGGAGCGGGCCGCGGTAGAGGCTTGCCCCCCCGCCCTCGACAGCCAGCGTCAGGCCCTCACCGGCCAGCGGGTCGGCCCGGACCAGCAGCGCCCCGGTGTCGGTGGGGGTGAAGGGGACGCGCGTCGCCTTCACCGCCAGCAGGCGCGGCAGCGTCACCGTCAGTGCCGGGGAGGTGTAGAGCGCCTTGTCGCCCTGCAGCACGTCGAAGCCCATCGCGTACGTGCCGGGCTCGGGCAGCTTCACCGCCAGGCGCACCGTCTGTGGCTTGTCCGTGAGCTTGACGGCCTGTCGCACGGGTGTCGCGCCCTCCTTGCGCTCGCCCCAGGCCAGCGCCACCTCGTCAGGGCCGCCGGCGGCCCGGCGCAGGCTGAGGCTGACCTCGGAGGTCTCCCCGAGCGGCTGCAGGGGGATGCGCACGTTCGTGATCTCCACCCCGCCGATGACAAAGGGCTGCGGGGCGAAGCGGAAGTCCACCGCCCAGGTCTGCTCCTGGCCCTTCGGCATCGGGCCATCGCGACCGAGCCACAGGTGCTGCCGCTGCTTGTAGTCGTACAGGGTCAGGGGGGCGGTGGACGTGAAGCCGAACTGGCCGGGCAGGATCGCGAACTCGCCGGAGATCGCCTCGCCGAAAGGATTGCTCTGGCCGGCGAACTGCAGGGGGATGACACCGCTCTTCTCGCCCCACTGGCCCCTGGCCTTCCAGGCCCCGCCCACGAACAGCGGCGTCGGCTGCGCGGCGCAGACCTCGTACTCCATCGGCTCATCCCAGGCGAGCTGGCGGAACTTGTAGGTCAGCGTGTAGCGGTCGCCGGGGCCGGCCACGATCGTCTGCGTCCAGGGGAGCTTGGGGTCGGCGCAGGTGACGGTCAGCGTCTGCTGCTGCCCCTGGCGTTGCAGGTCGGCCCTGAGGCCCTCGCGGCCCGTGTAGCTCCAGGCCCAGCCTGGCGGGTGCGCCACGACCGGGGCGACGGCCAGGTTCAGCAGTTGCTGCCCGTCGGCCAGCACCAGCAGGCCGCTGGCGGCCGTCCAGCGCAGCGTGAGATGCTGCAGGACGATCTCGACGGAATCGTCGGCAGGCAGGGCAACAGGCAGGAGCAGGAGTAGCGGCAGGAGCAGCAGGCGTCTCATGGCAGGCTCCTTGTGGAGGTGGGGTCTGTCCGCCCCGTGGGGTCTGTCCCCGGACGGACCGGAGGTCCGGGAGGGGGCTGACCCCGTTACTGCTGACCCATCTTGAGCCGAACGGGGTCAGCCCCCTGCGGACCGGCTGTCGCCGGTCCTTCGGGGACAGACCCCGCCCGAGGTGACTCCTGCCGCCTCGGCGGCGCGGAGGAGGCAGTCGCGGCTCTCGGCCAGGGCCTCGACCCGGTCGGTCTCTTCCAGCTCGAAGACGAAGACGCCGGCGTAGTCCAACTCGTCGGCGACGCGGAGCAGGCGGGCGTAGTCAATGATCCCCCGCCCGCAGGCGCGGTGATCGCGCAGGTCCCCTGCCCGCACGTCATGGAGGTGGAAGTGGTACAGCTTCGGCCCCAGCGAACGGAGGTGCTGTTCGAGCAGGTCGTTGTAGAAGGGACCCTCCTGCGGTGTGCCGCGGACCTCGGCCGGGACGTTGGGCGTCAGGTGCCCCACGTCCACGTTGGCCCCCACGGCCGGGTGGTCAATGTCGTGGATCAGGCGCGCGAAGTCGTCCACACGCGGGGGAAAGCAGGTCTCGATCGTGACCCGCACGCCCTGCGCAGCGGCCTGGTCGCCGAGCCGCCGGTAGAGCGCCACGAGCTCGTTCCAGCTCTGCTCGAGCGTGTACGTCGCCTTCGGCGCGGCATGGGTGACGGTCAGACCCCCGCCCAGGAATGCCACCGCTTCCAGCGCGATCTCCAACTGGCGCACGGCGGTCTCGCGCAGCGCGGGGTTAGGCGACAGCATCGGCATCTCGAAGAACTGGGCGTGGGTCGAGACATGGGGGAACTGCGCGGCGAGGTCGCGCAGTTCGTCGCGCTCGGACGGTGTCAGGCGCTCGAAGTAGAAGCCGTCGAGGGTGCCCAGGCTGTGGGCGTAGCCGTCGAAGCCCAGGAACTCGACAGCCCCGAAGCCCAGGTTCAGACCGACGCGGCACGCCTCGGCGAGGGAGTAGCCGGCGAGGCTGGCGTTGCTGAAGCCGAGGCGACGCGAGAGGTCAATCATGCAAAGAACTTCTCCAGCGTCTCGGCGACCCCCTCCTCCTCGTGTTCGGGGACAAAGTCGGCCGCCGCGCGCACGGCCTCGGCCGCCCGTGGCATCGCCACCCCCGTGCCGGCCCACTCGATCATCGGCAGGTCGTTGAGCATGTCGCCCATGGCCATGACCTGCTCGCGCACCAGCCCCAGGTGCCCGGCCAGCCACGCCACCGCCGCGCCCTTGGAGACCTCGGGGTTGAGGAACTCGATGTACTCGGGCATGGAGCGGGTGACATACAGCCGGTCGCCAAAGAGGGCCTGCTCGCGGGCCAACAGGTCGGCCACGAGCGGCGCGTCGGCGGCGATCAGCAGCTTCGTGGGCGACTGGCCGTCGAAGCGCCGCAGGTCCCCGGCGATCGTCGGGTTGTTATCCGTGCGCCGCTGGTACAGCCACGCCCAGTGGTCCATGTGCGTGACATAGAGCACGTCATCGAGGAAGTAGTTCAGATGGAGGCGCTCCTCCACACTGTGCTGCACGACCTGCGCGGCCAACTCGGGCGGGACAGTCACGTGGAGCATCGGCTCGGCAGCGTCCGGCAGCCGCACCATCGCGCCGTTGTACGAGACGATCGGGGTGGTATGGGGGATGCCCAGGCGCCCCACGAAGTCGCGGGCGCTGGAGTGCATGCGGCCGGTGGCGATGGCCACGGTCACGCCCTGGTCCATGACCATCTGCAGAGCGCGCAGGTTGCGCTCGGGGATGCGCCGGGCGTCGTGAACGAGAGTGCCATCGAGATCAATGGCGATGAGCTTGATGTCGGGCATGGTGTTCCTCAATCGAAGGTGCCAAAGAGCGTGGGAGCGGTCACCGTCCGCGACCCATCCGGTCGCGGTCGGTGACCGCTCCCACGCCAGACGAGTCTACCTCAGGTTCGCGATCATGGCCTGGATCTTCTCCAGGCAGATGCGGCTGCTGGCTTCGCCGCCGGCGCTGAAGGCCGCGCCGCCGGGGCGGTTCATGGCTTCCTCGGACAGCGCTGAGCTGACCCGCCAGTGGGTCTCGAGCGAGCACGCACCCTCGTAGCCCATGTCCTTGAGCGCCTGGAACTGGGCGGGGTAGTCAATGTAGCCGCCGTCGCCGACCGGCACGCAGCGGGCGCCGCCCTCGGCGTCGGGGTCCTTGACGGCGTCCTTGAGGTGCATGTGGATCAGCCAGGGCTGCATGCGCTGCCAGGCATCGGGGAAGGGCAGCTCCCCGCCCTCGGCATAGACCTCGTTGGCCGGGTCCCAGATGGCGCGGACGCGCGGGTGGTTGAGGTCGCAGTACATCTTCTCCGCCTGCGCGGCCGTGGCGATGTGGGTGCTGGCCTCGTTCTCGATGCCGATGTAGATGTCTTCCGCTTCGCAGATGCGGATGGGCTCGGCGTAGGCGTCCAGCAGTTGCTGCCAAACGTTCTCGGCCGGGCCGGTCTTCCAGAACGTGAAGCCGCGCACGATGTTGCAGCCAAAGAAGTGGCACATCTCGGCGCAGCGCCGCAGGATGCCCAGATGCTCCTCATAGGCGGCCGCGTCGCCCAGATCGCACTTCAGGAACGGGGCGGCAATGGCCGCCACGCTCATGCCCGCCTCATCCAGGATGAAGCGCATCTCCTCGAGCTGGTTGTCGGTCAGCTTGTGCGGCGGGGTGTCCCAGACCGAGCGCGGCTCGACCTGCGGAACACCGTACTCGCGGCACACGTCAACTACGCGCTGGAAATCCTGGGAGATCTCGTCGCTGATCACACTGAGCTTGAACATGGATCGTCACCCTTCACATTAGTAGAGCGTAGACATTCGGCGCGCAGGGCGCCCTGACCTGCCTGCCCCGGAGCGGCGCCGGCGGGAAGGACCCGCCCGACGCCGTCACGAAACAGTCCTCCCGACAGGAGGTGGGCCCACATGCCCTTGCAGATGCGGCAAGCCACACTGGACGACATGGCGCGGATTCAGGAGATCGTGCGCGAGATCTGGTACATCGGCACCGACTTCGCGCTCGAAGAGAAGTACGGGTCCGTAGGAGACGAGCCCTGGGACCGCTGGCTGGTGCCCAAGGTCATGAGCCGGCTGTACGAGGAGATGGACCACGTGTGGGTCACAGAGGAGGACGGCGCCATCGTCGGTTTCTTTAGCTACACGATGAGCAGCGCGCGCCAGGTGGGCACGGTCCACTACAACGGCGTGGCCCTCGCCGGCCGGGGCAAAGGCATCGGGACCATGCAGATCCAGAAGATCTTGGAGATCTTCCGCGCGGCAGGCATGAAGGTCGCCTGCGTCGGCACCGGGCTGAACGACGGCCACGCGCCCGCCCGGCGGGTGTATGAGAAGTGCGGTTTTGAGCCGGTCATCGAGTACCGGATGTACGCGCAGAAGTTGTAGACATGGTGTGAGAGGCGTGGGGTGTGTGGGAGCGGTCACCGACCGCGACCGTCGAGGATCGTGGGCATGTGGGAGCGGTCCCCGACCTCGACGGTCGGTGACATACAGTCGCGGTCGGTGACCGCTCCCACGCCTGTGTCGTCAGTGACCGCTCCCACGCCTGTGTCGTCAGTGACCGCTCCCACGCCTGTGTCGTCAGTGAATAGGACGTTGTGCCAACCATCGAGGCTGAGCCCATCATCAGGTGATACCCATGAAGACCGAGTGCTGGCTTTCCACATCCCTGAGGCGCTGGTTCCCGCGTAGCGAGCCGGTCGTCCTCAACCGCCTGAAGCTGCAGGCGCTGCGGGGCGAGCAGGTGTCCTTCCAGGCCTGCGTCCGCGTCAGCGATACCGACCGGGCCACGGCCGTCAGCGTCGGCCTGGCCGGCGGGGAGGATCTCGCGGTGCGGCTGCGGCGGGTGGGCTGCGTGCCCGTGCCGCACCATAACACCGCCACGCCACTGGCTGAGCTGGATGGCCTCGGCCACATCCCCGGCTACGTGCCGGACGTGCTGTTCGACGAGCAGGAGGCGCAGGTCGCGCCCCACGAGGTGCAGGCCTTCTGGGTGACGGTCCGCGTGCCGGAGAAGGCGGAGCCGGGGAAGCGCGAGCTGGCGCTGACGCTGCAGGTCGGCGAGGAGACGCGCCGGCTCACGGCCGTCCTGGAGGTCGTGCCCGCCGTGCTGCAGCCCCGCCAGGGCTTCCCGGTCACGCAGTGGTTCTATGCCGATGCCCTGTGCGACTGGTACAAAGTCGAGCCGTGGTCGCTCAACTTCTGGCCGCTGCTGAAGCGCTACCTGGAGAGCTTCAGCGCCCACGGCTTCAACACGCTGTTGACGCCGCTACTCACGCCGCCGCTCGATGGCGTCAAGCGCCCGACGCAACTGCTGCGGGTGCGCAAGCAGGGGCGGAGCTACGACTTCAACTGGGCCGATGTCGAGCGGTGGGTGAAGCTGGCGAAGTCGTGCGGCATCGAGTACTTCGAGTGGTCGCATCTTTTCACGCAGTGGGGCGTGAAGTACGCCCCGCGCGTGTACCACGACCAGGGCCTGGACGAGAAGCTGCTGTGGCCGGCCGACAAGGGCGCCACCTCGCCGACGTATCGCGCCTTCCTGGGTCAGCTCCTGCCGGAGCTGCACACCTTCCTGCGGCGCCGGCAGTTGCTGGACAAGTCGTTCTTCCACGTCTCGGACGAACCGCATGGCGAGGAGCACAAGGCCAACTACGTGGCGGCGCGCGCGCTGCTCAAAGAACTCGCGCCGTGGATGAAGACGATGGACGCGCTGAGCGAGGTGGACTACGGGCGCGAGGGCCTCACCGACATGCCCATCCCGTCCATCGCGGTGACGAAGAAGTATTGGGAAGAGGGCATCCCGAGCTGGACGTACTTCTGCTGCGGGCCACGCGGGCGCTATCTGAACCGACTGCTGGACACGCCGCTGCCGAAGCTGCGGATGGCCGGGTGGCTCTTCCACCGCTTCGAGCGTCTGGGCTTCCTGCACTGGGGCTTCAACTACTGGTACAAGAGCCAGACCCGCCAGCTCATTGACCCCTTCACCGTAACCGACGGCCTCGCCTGGCCGGGCTGGGCGTATGGCGACACGTTCCTGGTCTACCCGGGGGGCCACGAACCCATCGAGTCCATCCGGGGGCAGGTGTTTGCCGAGTCGCTGCAGGACATGGCCCTGCTGCAGACGGCGGGCATCGCGCCGGACAGCAAGCTGCTGGCGCCGCTGGCGGACTTCAACGACTACCCGAAGGACGAGGCGTGGCACTGGCAGGCGCGGGCGAAGGTGCTCGCCACGCTCAAGTAGCCACGACGGCAGGTGACACGGAACATGAAAGCAGCCTCTCTGGCAACACTGGCGCTGTTGGCCTGGACAACGGGCCTGGCCGCGCAGACCGTGCAGTTGGCCCCGCCGGGCACCGTCATCCCCTACGGCAAGAGCGCCGACTACGCGATCAAGGCGCCGCTGGGGTACAAGTCCGTGCTGCTGACGATAGCGGTGCGGATGGACTCCCCGAAGTGCTCGGGCTCGACGCATAGCCTGCGGCTGAAGCTCAACGGCAAGGCGGTCTATGCCGCGCTGGACCGCAGCCACGTGCGCCTGCTGAACAAGCCGCTCACGGCGAAGATGGCCAGCGGCCTGGAAGTGCCGTGGGCGCGCGAGGGAGACTGGCGCGTCGTGTACGCACCGGACTTCGAGGTGGTGGGCACCGAGCGCGCCGGTGCGACGCGCATCCTGGACGTCTCACCCTACGAACTCGTGCTCGATGTCACCGACCTCGTCACCCCCGGGGCGGACAACACGCTCTCCGTGCAGCACCTGGGGGAGGCGATGCGGCTGCGGACGTACTTCCCGGACCTGAACCCGAGCCTGGACTTCGTGCTGGGCAAGCTGCAGGTCGAGTTCTCCGCCGAGCCGCCCGTCGGCGGCGCGCCGGCGGACAGGGAGGTCTTCAGCGCCGACCGGCTGATGGTGCAGCCGCCGGCGACGGTCAAGGCCCGTGACGTCGTACGTGTGAGCCCCGGCGGCGGGATGACGGTGGCCCTGGCCGGACTGCCGGTGCAAGTGCAGTCGCGGTTCTCATACCAGGGCGGGGGCTTCAACACGCTGGCGGCGACGGGACGGCCCCAGGGGCAGCCGGAATGGCGCGTGCAGGTCAAGGCGGGGAAGGACCAGACGGTCATTCTCGGGGCGGCGAAGGAGTATAGCCTGGAGCGCACGGTGCGCTTCGTCGGCGACCACGTGGAAGTGGCCGACAGGCTGACGAACCTGACTGATGCCGCCATCGGCCTGGCGTTCGACAACCGCCTCACGACCCCGGGCGGGGAGATCACGACGGCGTGGCTGGGCGGCAATCCCGACCCGGCGAGCAATATGGGTGCGGGCCTGGAGAACACGACGGTGTTCGTCAATGGCACGGGAGCGAGCGGCTGCGGGCTGCTGGCCCTGGACGATGTCTACCGCATCCAGGCCGCGATCTACTGGGACCAGGGCGCCGGCCTCCGCAGCGACAGCTTCGCCCTGGCGCCGCGTGACAGCTACACCGTGCGCTGGAGCCTGTACCCGGTGGCGCGGCCGGACTACTACGACTTCATCAACCTGGCCCGGCGTGACCTGGACGTGAACTTCACCGTGCCGGGCGGGTTCCAGTTCGGCGTCGCCGCGGCGAGCGACGAGGCGTACCGCGAGATGGCCGCGCAGCGCGGGCTGAAGTTCATCAGCTCCAGCGTGTGGTTCGACCACACCGGCGCCGTGAAGTGCTACCACGGCGAGCACATGCTGCAGGCCACGGCGCTGCGACAGAAGCTGCGCGAGCAGTGTGCGGCGATCCGCCGCGTGCTGCCCGACGCGAAGAGTCTGATCTACATCCACGCCTTCCTCAACACCGACCCGGAGGGCCCCGCGAAGCACCCGGCCGCGCAGATCACACAGGCCGATGGGACGCAGTTCGTGAACTCAGGCTATACGGCGTCATACGGCATCGCGTTCCGGTACAACTACCCGGCGGTGAACCCGGAGAACTCCTACTTCGGCGCCATGAAGCGCATCATTGACATGTGCCTGGATCGCGACCAGATCGGGGCCGACGGCGTATACTGGGATGAGCTGGACTGGATCTCCACCAAGTACACCTACGACCGCTGGGACGGCCACTCGGCGGAGCTGGACGACCAGCACCGCCTCAAGGCCAAGCGCTCGTACGTGCATCTGCTCTCCCTGGAGGCGAAGGTCAAGCTGATTGAGTATGTCCGCAGCAAGGGCGGACTGCTGATCGGCAACACGGTGCCGACGAGCGATACGCTGACGAAGCTGCATTTCCCGCGCTTCGTCGAGACCTCCGCCGGGTGGTTCCCGGCCCGCGCGCACCTGTATACCCCCCTCTCCCTGGGCGACCACCTGACGGTCAAGGACTTCCCGACGCTCATCAACGACATCCGCCAGAAGCTCATGTGGGCGTCGCTGTACTACTACTATGCTACGCCCAAGCAGCCGTACCCGACGATCACGCAGCACATGTTCCCCTTCACACCGGTGGAGTTGCACCGGGGCTGGCTGCTGGGCAAAGAGCGCATCCTGACCGCTGTGCCGGGCACCTTCACCTTCGAGGACGCACAGCCCGTGCACGTGTACTGGTACGACGCGGCCGGGAAGCTGACAGACCAGCAGGGCCAGCAGCGGGTGGAGCAGGGGCGACGGCTGGTGCGGCTGGCATTGGGCGAGGGCGAGATGGCGGCGATCGTGCGGGGGGAGTGACTGTAGGGCGGGGGCTTGTACCCCGCCCCGCATGGCACAAACTGAACGGATTGGGCGGGGTACGAGCCCCCGCCCTACAATGCCTCTGCCGTCTCCGCCACCAGCATCCAGTACGCCGCCGCCTGGATGACGCCCGACGGGGGCAGGACCCGGATGTCGTAGCCCGGTATGTCCAGCAGCGCATCCCCGAAGGGCCAGCAGCCACAGAGGTTCAGGTCCGCCCCCATGCTCTCGGCCGCGCGCTCAGGCGTACCGGAGACCACCGTGACGATCTTCGCCCCCAGCGCGTGCGCCTGCTCCACCCATGGACCGTAGGGCTCGTAGTAGCCGACGTACAGAATGACATCCCCCGGCTTGACGAAGTCGCCGAGCTTGTCCGGGCTGTTCATCTTCAGGGGCTTGAGCACCCCGGGGTCGCCGGTCTGGCCGGGCAGTTCGGGCGGGAGATGCCCCAGTGACCCGTACCAGGCCGTGTGCCCGGCCCGGACGGCCGCGGCGGCCATCTGCCCCGCCGCCGCGAAGCCGTCCAGTTGCGTCGCCTGCAGCGTGCGCCAGCAGTTGGCCAGCCGCGCCAGGTAGGTGCGCCCCAGCAGCCCCGGGCGGAGCGGCGGTGGGGCCTGCGGCTCCCACTTGAGCTTCAGGTGCTCGGCGTTGCGCTCCCGGCCGCCGGGCACGAGGACGCTCTGGTACATCGGGGGCAGCTTGCCCTGTCGCGTCAGGGCGGCGATGAGTTCGGCGGTGAAGGTCCACGTGGCCGCGGCGAGAATGGGGGAGACCGTCGGCAGGCGCCGGGGGTCATCGGCCGGCGGGGCGGGCACCGGCACGAACCGGCCCGCGGTCACCGGCCCCGGCGTCGGGCCGAAGACAAGACAGAACACCCCGGCTCGGGCCGCGGCAGACAGCAACTCCTTGTCTTCGGGCTGGGCCGCTCGCACCAGGCCGTAGAGCATCATGTCGCCCAACTTGAGGTCCGCCGGCTTCCTCAGCCACTTGCAGGCCATCAGGCCCCCGGCCCGGTTGAGGCCCTCGAGCACGAAGCCCCGGTCGCCGGCCAGCCACACGGTGCCGCCCTCAGCCATCCGCGCGGCGAACACCTCCGCCGCGCCCGTGTACTGCGGCAGCAGCCTGACCAGCGCCTTCAGGCTGCCCTCGATCTCCCGTGCGTAGGTCTGTGCAGTGGCGCCGAAGGATGGTGCGGTGAGCACCAGCAGCAGCGGGCAAAGCGGCAGGAACACGCGCTTCATGGCAAATCTGGTTCTCCTATCAGGGCAGTACAGCCGCGGACAGGCAGTGATTCCCCCGTCGGCGGCGAAACCCTCTGCGGACGATCACTCACACAGGAGCGTGACCCCATGCGACGCGGCGGGCTGATGGCGTCATGTGTGCTGTTGCTGCCGCTGATGGTCCTGGCGCAGGGCGAGGCGCCGTACCCCCAGGGGAAGGCCTTCCCGTTGGGGCTGTACTCGATCGGCACGCTGGAAGAGATGAAGCAGGAACAGCCGGCGGGCTGGAACATCGCGCACACCTACAGCATGAAGCCGGAGTACCTCGGGATTGTCAAGGAGGCCGGATGGTTCACCCTGGCCCACCTGAGCAAGGCCGGTGAGCCCGAGACGAAGGCGACCATCGAGGACCTGGTGGCCCGCGGACCGGTGGGCTGGTGGGACCTGCCCGAGGAGCAGCGCTACTGGCGGGAGGATGAGTACCAGACCGTCAAGGACCTGTCCGCCTGGGCCCGCAAGTACGACCCGCAGCGCCGCCCGGTCTTCATGTACAACGCCGGGCACTACCAGGCCGAGGCCCTCGCCAGGTATGTGCCCTACCTGGACATCATCGGCGCGGGGACGTACACCGAGTACGCCCACATGCCGCGGGGCTGGGTGCGCTGGCGGACCGAAGAGACCATCCGCGGGATCCAACTGGCGGGGGCGAAGATCGGCCCGGACTACCTGCACGGCGAGAAGACCCCCATCGGCATCCCGATGCTCTTTTACAAGGATGGAGCCTTCGACATCATCTCCCCGGTCGAGGCGTACCACGACTTCTATAGCTGCCTGGCCGCAGGCGCCCGGGGCATTCTCATCTTCTCGTACTGGCACAAGCGCGACGCGGATGTGCTGCAGAAGTCGTACGAGGCCTACGCGAAGGCCGCGGCGGAGGTCTCGGGGCCGGAGGGGCTGGGGCAGGCGCTGCTGTTTGGCGAGGAGGTGCCGCTGACGTGCCAGATCACCGAGGGCCCCGAGCGCACCTACGCCTTCCGCCCGACGGGCGCGCAGGAAGACGTCTCCTTCCCCTCGGTCAACGTGCTGGGCAAGCGCTACCAGGGGAAGCTGTTCGTCATCGCCGTCAACTCCAGCGAACGGGCGGTCAAGGCCAGGATCGCCGGCCTGCCGGAGGGGGTCGCGCAACTGCGTCTGCCCTTTGAGCAGGCCCTGGGCACGGACGGCAAGCCCACCGACCAGAAGCGCACTGTGCCGGTCGAGGCAGGAGCCTGCGAGGACGGCTTCGGCTGGCTGGGTGTGCATGTCTATGTCGCCCCCTAGGAGGCTGAGCTGCCGTGGCCTACATTGATTGCCATGTTCATGTCTGGACTGACGAGTTCGCCCGGTTCCCGCTGGCGCCGGGCTTCTCCCCCGAGGAGATGGAGCCGCCCGTGTTCACGCCGGAGGACCTCATCGCCGTGGCCGAGCCCTGCGACGTGGACCGCATTGTGCTCGTGCAGATGAGCTACTACGGGACCGACAACTCGTACATGCTCGACGCCATACGCACCTACCCCGGCGTCTTCGGCGGCATCGCGGTCATTGACCCGAACGCAGCGGACGTCGAGGAGCACATGACGCGCCTGGCGGAGGAGGGCGTGCGCGGCTTTCGCATCCAGCCGGGGCGGTCACCGGCCGGAGACTGGCTGGACACGCCGGGCTATCACCGCATGTTCGCCCGGGCCGCCTCGACCGGACAGTCCCTGTGCTGCCTCATCAACCCCGACTCCCTGCCCGCGCTGGACCGCATGTGCACGGCCTATCCGCAGACACCTGTGGTCATTGACCACCTCTGCCGCCTCGGGATCGAGGGCGACGTCCGGGAAGAGGATGTCACGGCCCTGTGCGCTCTGGCGCGGCATGGCGGCGTGAAGGTGAAGGTCTCGGCGTTCTACGCGCTGGGGCGCAAGCGGCCGCCGCATGAGGACCTGCTGCCGCTCATCGAGCGCGTGGTGGCGGCCTTCGGGGCGCGGCGCCTGATGTGGGGCAGCGACTGCCCGTACCAGGTGCAGAACGAGACGTATGAGGACGGGCTGGCGCTGGTGCGCGACCGGCTGACGCTCCCGTCAGCGGACGACCGGGACTGGCTGCTGTGGCGCACAGCGGAGGAAACGTTCTTCTAGAGCAGGCGCGCAGGCGTCTGTCCCCGGCGCCCTAAGGCTTGAAGTACTTCCCGCTCCAGCCCTGCTTGCGGAAGTAGGCTTTGAGGCTGTCCTCGCGCGTGGTGTTGCCCGGGTGGCTGGCGAAGAAGATCTCCAGGTCGCTCGGCTCCCGCCCCTGAATCCGCTTGAAGGTCTCCAGGACCGCCAATGAGACCGTGGGGTCATAGCCCGCGCCGCGGGCGAAGAGCGCCCCGACGCGGTCCGCCTGCAGTTCCTGGTCGCGGCCATAGGCCTGCAGCGTCAAGCCGGAGACCGCCGCCGCGATCTCCCCCGCGTCACTCTTGCCCAGGATCAGGTGGCTGATGAGGCTGAGACCGAGCTGGCCCTCGATGCGCTGGGTGGCGTGCCGCTCGGCCACGTGCGCCGCCTCATGGCCGGCCACCCACGCCAGTTGCGCCTCATCGTAGCCCACGGTCTCGAAGAGCCCGCGCCACAGGTAGATGATCCCACCGGGGAAGGCGTTGGCGTTGACGGAGCGGTTGTCGAGCACCCGGAACTCATACGGGTAGGCGTAGTACTTGCCGGTCGTCGCCACACCCGTGATGCGGTGGCCGATCTTGTCCGTCAGGCCCACCAGCCGCGGGTCCTTGGAGCGTCCCCCGTTCTTCTTCTCGAAGTCTGTGGCCGCCTCGCGGCCCATGCGGATCTCGTCGTCGCGGCTGAGGATGTGCTCGCGGCAGCCGACGAGGCTGAAGGTCATGGCCACGACGGCCACAGCCAGCAGTCCGCGCTCTCGCAACAATCGTCCGTACATCACGCTCACCTCCGGTGGGCCTGCGCCCGGGAAGGCCGACGCCGGCTACCCTATGCCAGCCGGAAGACGCTCCCGTCCGCCGCTCGGTCCGCCCCTTCGTGGATCTGGATGACGACCTTCAGCGCTTCCTTGGCCGGCATCCCCTGTCCCTGCGGGTCCCCTTCAGGATACAGTATCGGCGAAACAGATAGCAACTCAATGGCTCGCGGCAGTTCCTCCATGCGGAAGACATGGGTGATGTACGGGCGGGTGTCAATCAGTCGGTTGGCCAGCAGGCGCTCGCTGATGCGCATCACCTCGCGGCGCGTGTGGGCGCTGCCCTCGTTGGCCATGTGCAGCGTGATCGCCTTGCCCTCGAACTGCACGAGGTTGAACGTGACCTGCTCCTCGACGTGGTGGGTGCCGAAGATGCAGACCATGCCCTCGCTGCGCACGCAGTCCACGCACTGCCGCGCCACCGAAGGGATGCCGACGGCGTCGTAGACGACATCTGGGCCGCCAGGGAAGAGACGGGCGATCTCGGCGAGGACGTCCACCTCGTCGGCCTTCAGGCACACGTCGGCTCCGAGCTGCCGGGCGATCTGCAGGCGCGGCTCATACAGGTCGGTGACGACGACCCGGGCCGCTCCGCGCAGCCGCACGGCCTGCAGGATCTGCAGCCCGGCCGACCCCGCGCCGAAGATGACGACATGGTCTCCGAGCTGCAGCGTGCGAGTCGCGTTGACGGCGATCGGGACCTGCTGGGCCGGCGCGCCCTCGATGAAGCTCATGTGGTCGGGCAGACGGCCGATGGACAGCGGCACCGCCAGACAGTACTCCGCGAGCCCGCCGGGCTTGCCAGGGCCGCGCAGGAACACTCGCTGACCGACCTCCCAGCCGGTCACCTGGGGCCCGACCTGCTCGATGAGGCCACTGACCTCATGGCCGAAGTGACCGGGACGGCAGTGGGGCTTGAGGCCGCAGTAGGTGTAGTAGACGAGATCGGTGCGGCTGCAGATCGAGCACGCCATGACCTTCACGAGCACTTCGCCGGGGCCGGGCTCCGGGCGCGGTAGGTCCTGCAGCTCGACTCGCTGCTTGTCCATCAGTTGCCAGGCACGCATGGGGCGACTCCCTTCGCAGAGGCGGCAAAGCGAGACAATTGCATGTGGCGGGGGGAGTGACCTTCCGGGAGGAGGCAACAAGAAAGCGGACGCCGCAGTGCGGTCGTCCGCTGAGAGATGTCGTGGCGACACAAGACAGCGATCCGATGGACCGCTACGCGATTGGGAACAGCGGGACCGGCCCTACCAGGATTCCTTGCGCGGCGCCGGCGCAGCCTTGGTGACTACGACGTTGGCCGCCCGCAGGCCCTTGGTATCCTTCTCGACATCAAACTCCACTTCCGAGCCCTGTGTCAGACTGCGGTAACCCTCGCCTGTGATTGCCGAGTAATGCACGAACACGTCTTCCTTGGTGTCCGACCGCTCGATGAACCCATAACCTTTCGCGTCGTTGAACCACTTGACGGTTCCCGTCGCCATACGACGTCCTCCGGCCCATTGGTTCGAGGCTACTGCGCCATCCGCACAGGGCGTGCCGTGCCGCTGACAGCCAATCCACCGAACAGTGCCCGAGCGTCTCCCCCACTAAGCAGGTAGTCGCTATCATAAAAGTATAGGCAAATCGAGCCGGAATGCAAGCCTCGACTTCGCTCTCCCAGCCTGCGAGCGGCGCGCAGACGGTCTCTGCCGGCGGGAAGGGCATTGCGTCCGCGCGGCGAAACCTCCGCGCATTCCGACATTGCAGGTGGGCAGATGGAACTCGGTATCGGCATGGCAGGCTTCGGCTTCATCGGCAAGGTGCACGCCTATGCGCACCGCACGCAGGGGCTGTTCTACGACCCCGCCCCGGTGCGGCCGAAGCTCATCGGTGTCTGCACCAGTCGCCCGGAGACGGCGGCCAAGGCGGCAGAGGTGGGCGAATTCGTGTACGGTACGACAGACTTCGGCGCGCTGCTCGACGATGAGCGCATCCGGGTCATTGACATCGCCTCCCCCAACCACGTGCACCACGAGCAGATCATCCGGGCGGTGGCGGCGGGCAAGCATGTGTACTGCGACAAGCCCCTGACCACGAGCCTGGCTTCGGCGCGCGAGATTGGGGCGGCGCTACGCGCCCGGCCGCAGGTGAAGCACGGCATG
Organism: bacterium; assembly: GCA_021372615.1. Taxonomy (NCBI): domain Bacteria; species bacterium. The sequence goes on from JAJFUB010000056.1 coordinate 28,226, forward strand.
ACCTTCCACATGCGCTTCATCCCCGCCACGCTGCGCGCGCGCGAGTTGGTCCAGGAGGGCTTCCTGGGGCGGGTCTACCACTTCCGCGCCGCCTACTACCACGCCGGCTACACTGACCCGGGCCGCCCGCTCTCATGGCGGCTGACGGCCGAGGCCGGCGGCGGGGCGCTGTCGGACCTGGGCAGCCACATCATTGACCTGATGGCCTATCTGCTGGGCGACTACGCGGCCGTGCGGGCCAGCACCGAGACCTTCATCAAGGAGCGCCCCGCCGCGAAGGGCTCGGCCGAGATGAAGCCGGTGCAGGTGGATGACTACGTGGCCCTGCAGGCCCGCATGGAGAGTGGCGCCCTGGGCTACATCGAGGCCTCGCGCTTCGCCACCGGTACCCAGGACGGCATGGAGTTCATCATCTTCGGTGAGAAGGGCGCGCTGAAGTTCAGCATGATGGACCCGAACTTCCTGTACGCCTACGACGCCACCGAGCCCGAGGCCGACCTGGGCGGGCGGCGCGGCTGGACGCAGATTGAGTGCGTGCAGCGCTACCCCAAGCCCAGCGCCCTGCCCTCGCCCAAGCTGCCCGTCGGCTGGATGCGCTTCCACGCGCACTGCCTGTTCGACTTCTTCTCCGCGCTGGCCGAGGACCGGCTGGGCGGGGCGACGATCTTCGACGGCGTGAAGACCCAGGCCGTGGACGAGGCCGTGCGCCAAAGCGCAGCGGGTGGGGACTGGGTTGACGTGGCAAGTGGTTAGTGGGTAGTGCTTCCGGATTCGGGACTCGGCGGTCGGGACTCGCGCACCGAGGAGCGAGGGTGTGTCGTGCGCCCCGAAGGGGCCGAACGATAGTAGCCACGGGCGTGAGCCCGTGGACTCGGGCCGCCCTCCCCTCCTCCTCTCGGCGGGCGTCCGCAGGACGCTCCGCCGCCGGCTCGACTCATTGACATGCTGACAGGGAGGCTTATGGACATGCGCCGCCTCATGGTTCCTCTTCTGTTTCTCTCATGCTCACTGGGCTTCGCCCAGGGCAGCTTCTACCGCGCCGCCGATGGCGCCTGGAAGCCTCTGAAGGCCACCACCGCCGGGGCGATCACCAAGTTCTCCCTCGCCCCCGAAGACATCGGCGGCGGCTCGACGCTCATTGTCGTCAACAAGCCCAAGTGGATGGTGCTGGACGACATCGAGGCGCCGGCCGTGGTGAAGGTCCTGCTGGACGGGCAGGAGCGCAAGCCCGAGGAGCTGGATCTGGGAGCCGTGACCAAGGCGCCCAGCGAACTGGCGCTGGCGGTGAAGGACGACAAGAACCCCCTCGACCAGGCCGGTGTGCAGGTCACGCTCGACAGCCAGCCAGTGCCTGCGGCGCAAGTGACTCTCGCGAAGCTGACGCCGGACGGGAAGTCGCTGCGGGTGGCGGTCAAGCTGGGGACGGTGGCCGAGGCGCGGCACACGCTGACGGTCCTGGTCAGTGACATGGCCCCCGCCCGCAACAACGCGTCGCTGACACTGAAGTTCTCGACCGCGCCGCTGCTGGCCAATGGCAGCTTCGAGCAGGCGGACAGCCAGGGCAGCCCCGTCGGCTGGGCGCCGGGAGCGTGGTCGGCCGACGCCGCCACCAAGTACGAGGCTGGGGTGGCAGACGGCGGTGTGGCGGGCAAGAAGGCCTTCCGCTTCAAGGGGATCGGCGGGTCGCTGAACCTGGTGCTCAGCCAGCAACTCGAGCCGCTGAAGGTGGGGGCACCGTACGTGCTGACCGGCCAGTACAAGACGGAGGGCAGCGCGGGCATCTCGGTCATCACGACCGCCGGCGGCCAGGACAAGGCCGAGTACCTCACCCACCCGCTGCCGGCGGCGAAGGACTGGACCCCGTTCACCTACGAGTTCCAACTCAAGCCCCACCAGAGCCTGATGATCGTCCCCCGCACCGGCAGCAAGGGGGAGACGTGGTTTGACGACCTGAAGCTGGACCTGAAGTAACGGTCTCGCGCGTGGCGGAGCGTCAACGGTGCTGCCCCAGAACCCGAACGAGCTGCAGGTCTCCCTGCAGCTCGTGACTGGGTCTGTCTATCAGGAATGTGTCCGTGTTTCCATACCTGAGACGGCAGAACGAGTCACACGGGTACGGCCTCGCGGCTGATGTCTCTGAACGCCAGTTTGCGCCGGGCCTTGCCGTGCTCACATGAGCGGCGGTGGCACTTGCTGAGCAGACTATCGGCGTCTTCTACGAGTCTTAGGTACTCGTCCTTCGTCTCCCGGTCAATCTTGTCCCACTCTGCCTCTGGGATATCCGTGCTGCGGGTTATTGGCAAGCCTGTGTCCTCCTTTCCGGCCTCTGCCCGTGGTGTCGTCGGCGTCTACAGCAGGTACCGCCCGAGCAATGCCCCCCGTTCCATGTTGCCAGTGGAGTCAAGTGCCTCGGCCTGGTCGGCAGCTGCTTCGTGGAACTGCCGCAGCCCCCGCGGTAGTTCACGGAAGAACTCCACCCCACGCTCGTCTACCTCGCGTCTGAGAACCCGGTAGTGCTGTTCGCACTCCCGACACACAAGGATATCAAGGTCTGCAAAAAAGCTCTCGACGTCCTCATCTAGGAGTGTGCGCTCAGACGCTCTCTTCCTTACTGTCTCTGACAGCCAAGCGTACAGGTTGTTCCTGACCCGACAGCAGATGCTACCCCATCGGTGGACGTCAAACCGGCCGTAGGCGGCCTCCAAGCCGCGGCGATAGAGCATGAGGGCTCGGGCACGTTCCCAGATGCGGATCCGCCAGCAGATGAACCAGTCGAGATCATCCTCAGCTCTGGGAATGCGGTGCATGGCCTCAATGGCGATCTGGAGCAGATCGCGACGGACTGGCGTCTCAGGCATGGAGTCCCCCGTTTCGTGGGCGCGTGAATCGCGGCGAGCACTACAGCGTCAGCAGTATATTCCCCGTCGCCAGATCGAGTCAAGCGCGTCGGGAGCACCTCGTGAGCACCTCGATCTTGGGCGTCCCTGCGCCATCGCCTGTGCATTCGTAGAGCATGAGGGATGGCCTCTCCTACCGTTACTGCACCTCCACCAAGTACCACAGCGTCGGCGCCTGCAGCGTAAGCTGCTTGCCCTGCTGGGGCGTGACACCCGCCAGCGGCATCCCCGCACCGTCGAGGGGCGTGATCTTCAGCGCCCGTCCGGCCGTGCAGTTCAGCGTGACCTGCTCAGCGATCGTCGGGCCGGTGCCCCACTTGTTACTCACCGTCCGGCGCCGCTCGTCCCACTGCATGTTCTGGTTCTCGACCCGCGAGGCCGCCACCAGCAGCATGCGCTTCGACTGCGCGAGGGGGAGATTGCCCAGGCTGGTCAGCGCCACGACGCAGTGGCCCGTCTGGCCGGGCGTGGGCTTGATCGTCAGCGCGCCCCACTGCAGCGTCTGGTCGGCCAGCCGCCCCGCTGCCAGCTTCGTCTTCGGCGCGTCCACGAGGAACGCCTTGTGCTCCGGCGCTACCTCGCCCCACCGCACCTCCCGCGTATCTGAGACGGACTGCTGGTCCTCGGCGACGTCGAGCTTGTCCCCACGCAGCTCCCCGCTCTTCGTCCATTCCAGGGCGATGCGCTGGCGCACCGACGCCCAGCGCGGGAGGCCGGCCTTCTCCCACAGGCCGTGGAAGTCGCCGCGCGCCTCGGCTACGAGGGCCTCGACCTGGCTTTCGGGCACCCGAAGCTTCGCCAGGCCCGTGGCGGCGTGCACGTCGCCCCGGCGGAAGAGGTTCGCCGCCACCGGCGCGAAGGCCACGACCGCCGGATCGCTGACCATGGTGAAGTAGCCCTGCAGGCGCGCCTGCGACCAGTCCGTGGGCGTGGAACCGTAGTCGAACTGGAACAGGCCGTCCCAGTCCTGCAGCCCGGCGAAGGCCGCCAGCATCGGCAGGCCCTCGGCGCGGTAGTCGCTGGGGGCCGGGTGGTCGTACTCGCTGATGGTGTAGGGCTTGCCGGCCTGCCGTCCGCGGGCCAGGGCGGTGAGGGTATCGTTGCCGGGCGCGTCGCTCATCGGCGAGTTGCCGATGAACCAGTTGGCGCCATCCCACGGCCGCCCGGGGAAGGACGGGTGCTGCCAGTACGAGTGGTTGTCCACGTAGTCGAGCTTGCTCTCGCGCCACGCGCCGCCGAGGCCGCCGTAGGAAGCCTGGGTGTCAATGACGTTGGCCTGCAGCCCCAAGTCCTGCTTGAGGTACTGGTACAGGCCCTGGGTGTACTGGCGCTCCAGGCCCATGATGCAGGCGGCCCAGTCGCGCTGCGCCGCCTGGGTGGCGTTGGCGGAGGCGAAGGGGATGTTGCCGGCTTCGAGCGTCTGGCCCTCCCCCAGCCCCACGATACCGCCGATGCGGAGGCTCACCCCGCCGATCCACATGTCGCCCAGCGTATTGCCGCCGTTGAAGCTGATGCGGACGTGATTGGGGTTGACGTTGCGCGCGCGGAAGGCGAAAGTGAACTCGCGCCACTGCGTGTCGGCCTTGACCGAGGTATCCAGACCGCTGTTGCGCCAGTCGGCGACATCCCAGCGCACGGACACGTTCACATCGCGCTTGGGTTCGGCCTTGATCTGGAAGCGGAGGGTGTAGACCTGGCCGTCGGTGAGGTTGTGGCCCACCTGGTGCACCTGGAAGTCCCAGGGGTTCACGCCCAACTGCACGAGCTTGGCGTGCAGCGCTTTGCCCACTGCGGCATCGTCCACGACCTCGAAGACATCCTCGCCCGGGTGCTTGCTCTCCAGCACCCACTCCTTGGTGCCCTGGGCCAGGTCCCGGTTGCGCAGCAGCTCCTCGCCCAGCGGCTGGCTGCCCTCATCCCACGCTTTGCGCAGGGCCTCGGTGGTCTGGTACTTGCCCTTCAGGAAGCCGTGCCAGTAGCCGGTCAGCTCCGCCTTGTAGGGCTCGGCGATGTCATTGAGCTTGCTGCTGAAGGCGGAGCCCAGCAGGCTGTTCTCGTTGTTCATCTCGACCAGGAGCACGCACGGCTCGTTGATGTACCTGGTCTTGGTGTAGGGGTTCTCGTGGGTGAGCAGGTCGCGGGCATACTCGCGCTGCTTCTGGATCATGCCGGCCACGAAGTTGTCGAGGCCCTTGTCGTAGTTGCCCAGCGTGTTGTCCTCGACGAAGCCGTCGTCCTTGCCGAGCGTGCGCGAGACGTGCAGGTTCAGGTTCACGTAGATGCCGTTCTGCTTGAGCTGGTAGATGAACCAGTCGAGCCGGTCGAGCTGCTCGGCATCCATGTGCTGCTTGTCCTTGTAGGCCTTGTCCCAGATGCCGCTGGGCTTGTAGTGGCAGTCCATGTGGTGGAAGCGCACGACGTTGAAGCCGATGGCGGCCATGCGTTTGGCGATCAGCGGGGCCAGGGCCTTGTCGGGGAAGGCGGTGGCGAAGGTGACATTGGTGCCGAGGAAGCGCAGACGCTGGCCGCGTCCATCCACGAAGTGGCCGTCCTTCACGCGGACGAAGCCGTTCTGCCCGGCCGGCACGGCGTTGGCCTCGGCCATGTTCAGCGGGCTGGCGGGGTTGATCTCACCGATGACGAAGGGGAACCAACCGGCCGGGACGTCGGCGCGAACGGACGAGAGGACTACGAGGCAGACGAGCAGAATCAGGGCGCGCATGGCATCCTCCGTAGGGGCGCAGTTCATTGCGCCCGATGGCCCCTGGCGCGATGAATCGCGCCGCTACACCGTCACCGGCAGCTTCCCCCGGCATGGCAGCTCCCCGAGCAGCGCGCGGACCGAGGCGTCGAGGCTGAAGTCGTCCGCGCCGTAGCCGAGGATGACCGGCAAGCCACCCGGCAGGTCCGACAGGGCATAGGGTGACTCAAACAGCAGCATCGTGCGCAGCTTCCCGGTCTGGGCCAGCCGCTGCCACAGGTCCTGCTGCGGCGCCGGCAGGCGCACGCCCTCGCCCTTGTAGCACACGATGTGGGCGAAGGTCGCGCCCACGACGGCGGAGGCCCGGCCAGCCGCCTGTAGCGCCTGCTGTGTCTCCTCGGCGGTGGGCGTCTCGTTGAAGACGAGGGCCTCGCCGCCCAGCCGCTCCTGCAGCGCCGCCGCCAGAGGGTGCCGGCCCTGCAGGCCAGTGGCCTTCTGCTCGTCGGCCATGCCCACGCCCCGGCGGGCGAGGTCGTCGCAGACGATGAAGAGGGGGTGGGCACCAAGCTCCGCTGTGGGAGCGGTCACCGACCGCGACCGATCGCGGTCGGTGAG
>JAJFUB010000057.1 GCA_021372615.1 bacterium
CGACCGCGACCCTGATCGGGAAGCAGTCGCGGTCGGTGACAGCTCCCACGCCAGCCCTTCTCTTCTTCCCCTCCCGCCTCTTCTGTCTTCCCCTTCCCCCCATCCTCTGTATCCTTGCCTCTATCCTCTTCAGCCTCTCCAGCTCAGCGATCTCTAGCCGCTCAGGTCCGCTACGGCCTCATACATCGCCATCACGTTCTCGGGCGACACGGTCGGCTGGATGTTGTGGACCTGGCAGAAGACGAAGCCGCCGCCGGGGGCCAGGTCGCCGCAGCGGCGCCGGACCTCCTCGCGGACATCCTGCGGCGTGCCGCGTTCGAGGACAGTCTGAGTGTCGCAGCCGCCGCCCCAGAAGGTCAAGTCGCGGCCGAACTCGCGCTTCAGCTTCGCGCTGTCCATGTTCGCCGCCGCCACCTGCACCGGGTTGATGGCGTCCACGCCCATCTCAATCAGGTCGGGGATGACCTCGTAGATCGAGCCGCACGAGTGTAGCAGCAGCGGCTTGCCGCTGAGGTCCTTGATGCGTCGCCACAGCCGAGCGTGGTGGGGCTTGACCATTTCGCGATACGTGGCCAGCGACACCTGCAGTCCGTTCTGGGTGCCCAGGTCGTCGTTGACCTGGATGATGTCGCAGTACTCCCCGACGGCGGCCACGTACTGCGCGACGCGCTCCTCGTAGCAGTCCACCAGACGCCCCATCAGGGCGTGGGCCAGGCTCTTGTCGGCCAGCAGGTCCATCATGAAGTTCTCGAAGCCCCGCAGGGCCTGCCCGGCGGCGAAGACGTGCACCCACAGGTTACCGACGATGGCCCGGTCGCTGCCGGCCCGCAGCGCCTGGGCCTTGGCCCGCAGGTCGTCGTAGCTCTCGTCGTTGCAGGCGGGCCAGTCGAAGCTGCGCAGGTGCGCCAGCCCGGCCTCGATGTCCGCGGGCGAGGCGGCCTTCTCCAGCGGGTGGGCGCAGGTGTCCAGATAGTACGAGCCGGGCGGGCACACGGCCACGCAGCCGCCGTCAGCCCACAGCTCGAGGCCACCGCGAGCGGTGCGGCGCAAGTCGGCCCCGGCGGGCACCTCGCACGCCGAGCCGTCCATGAGCTGCCACGCCTGCCAGCGGCGGGGCTCGATGAGCAGCGGCAACACATCCGCCCCCACGTGGTCCAATACCGTGGGCTCGACCTTCGCGATCATCTGCGACAGGTCATAGATCTGCGTGTGGCCGCCGGTGATTCCGAGGTGCTGCTTGAGGCGGCCATAGGCGATGCCGTGGATGCCCGACGACTCCGAGGCCCCCAGGTCCACGGGGATGCGGTCCGGCTCACAATGGGCCAGGGCCGCCAGCACGCGCTCGCGTGACGTCATTTGCATCACCCTCCGCCAGGCTATTCGCGCTGTGACCCCACAAGCCCTGCGCCGCCGGGCCGGGTGTCGTCGGAGCGCGGCTCTCCAGAGCCGCACGCGGTTACGACAACGGCTGCGGGTCTGGAGAGCGGCTCTCCAACGGCTTTCCCTCTTCCGACACCGGGGAACCTGTGGCCGAACCGGGGGTCCACTGGTATCATGTGCAGGTGATTCTCCCGCTGTGCGGAAGATAGACGTGATGTTCGCGAAAGGGTGAGACCCATGTCGAAGTATGCATCGCTGCCCGCCGCCATCCTGATCATCTGTCTGCTCTCCGGCTGTGCCGGCGCCCTGCTGGCGCTGGTCTTCAAGGCGCTGGCGGTCGGTGCGCTGGTGGCGGAAGTGGATGACCTGGTCTCGTTCGGCAAGGACAGCACGGAGTACACATTGTACTTCGATGGCCACAATACCGGCAGACACCCCGACTCCGACGGGTCGCTGAACCTGGAGGGGTTACCGACGGGCCACCATCTGCTGACCCTGGCCGATACGGACAAGAAGATCGGCTTCCACAAGCACGTGTTCATCAGCGCGTCCGGCTCTCTGGACCTGGGCAGCGTCACGATGATCGAGGGCGGCACCATCTCGGGGCGGCTGCGGCGCCAGGTTGGCGACATCAATGTGCCCTTGGCGGGCGTACGGGTGGCCGCCATCTCCGGCGGTGGCGAGCTGATCAAGCAGAGCACCGGCCGCCAGGTCACGTTGCCCCCCCAGAACGACACCGATGTGGTGATGATGGGCTTCACCGACGAGAATGGGTACTACAAGCTGGGCCCCGCCTCGTTTGAGCAGCCCTGGATCGTGACCGCCGCCTATCCCGGCTGTCTCACCGATGTGAAGATCGCGCAGGTGTCGTCGGGCAACAGCCCGGATGATGTCAACCTGCTGCTGCCGCCGGACGAGACGGCGGCGGAGCCGCCCAACGTCCAGGGCACCGTGGCGAAGAAGAGCGGCGGCGTGCTGGCCTCGGCGCTGGTGGCGCTGGACCTGGCGACCCCCTTTGGGCCGGAAGTCAGCTCCGACCGCCGGGACGAGTTGGCCTCGAGCCTGGGGACACTGCGGACGCAGCCCTGGTTCGCCTGGTCGTCGCTGGCGACCGAGACGACCGCCGCCGGCGCCTACAATCTGTTCGGGCTGGTCGGCACGCATAGCCTCTACGGCTTCAAGTATGGCTACCGGGCTCAGACTGCGGACGTGACCCTCACCGCCGGTGAGGTCCTGACCGCTGACTTCAAGCTGCAGTCGCGGTAGCGCGCTATCCCGGGGTAGCGATGGGGGTCCGGCCCAGGCCGGGCCCCTGTGACTCACAACCGGCCGTGGCTTTGGCAGGAGGATTTCCGTGTCCGACACGCTGCACGTGGGCTGTGCCCGCGTTGACATTACGCCCCCGTTGGGCGTCTACCTGGCGGGGCACTTCAACCGCCGTCCGGCCCATGGTTTGCATGACCCGCTGACCGCCCAGGCTCTGGTCTTCGCTCTGGGGCAGGAGCGTCTGGCGCTGGTCGGCTGCGATCTGATCTGCGTTCCGGGCGAGCTGACCAGTCTGGTCCGCGAGCGCACGCAGGTCGCCCTCGGTCTGCCCCCGGAGCGGCTGATGCTCTGGGGCACCCATACCCACGCTGGGCCGACTATGCACTCGGGGGGCTCCGAGCCGCGCGACGAGGAGTACTTTCACCTCCTGGCAGCCAGACTGGCCGGGGCGGTCATCGCGGCGGCGGCCGACCTGCAGCCGTGCTCGCTGCGGGTGGGATGGGGCCGTGAGGACCGCATCTCGTACAACCGCCGCTACCTGATGAAGGACGGCTCGGTCCGCACCAATCCCGGAGTGGGCAACCCGGAGATCGCCCGGGTGGACGGCCCCAGGGACCCGGCGGTCGGCGCCCTCTACGTGACGACCGAGGCCGGCCTGCAGGCCGTCCTGGTCAACTTCGCCTGCCACCTGGACGTCCTGGGCAACGGGAACTTCCTGTTTTCGGCCGACTACCCATACGCGATGCGGGAGACGCTGCAGGCGGCCTATGGACGCTCGCTCGTCATTCCCTTCGCCAACGGCCCTTGTGGGAATATCAACCACATCAATGTCTTTGCCGACAAGCGGCAGGGCGGGTATGACCACGCGCGGATGATGGGGATGATGCTGGCCGGTGAAGTGCTCAAGATCGAGCGGAGCGCCGAGCCGCTGGAGGTCGCGACACTGGCCGCCCGTTCGCGGCTGCTCGACCTGCAGCGCCGCCCGTACTCCGAGGCGGAGCTGGCGGAACTGCGCCAGCTGCTCGCCGATGACCGCATCCCGGACCGCGCGTACCCGAAGGTACGCGCCCGCACGCATCTGGCGCGCCACGAGCAGGGCCAGACCGCCGAGCCCATCGAGGTGCAGACCATGCGTCTGGGCGACCTGGCGCTCTTCGGCATCCCGGCGGAGTTCTTCGTCGAGTATGGGCTGCTGCTGCGCGAGCGGTCCTCGGCCAGGCACACCTTTGTGGTGGAGTTGGCGAACGACTGCATCGGCTATGTCCCGACGCCGGAGGCCTTTGACGGCGGCGCCTACGAGGGCACCAGCGCTCGCTACGCCCGCGACACCGGCCCCCTCATGGCTGACGCCGTGCTGGAAATGCTGTAAGGAGCGCGGCTCCCCAGAGCCGCAGGGAAGCGAAGAGGGCGGCTCTGGAGAGCCGCGCTCCCACGACCATGGCCCAGTACTTCACCCCGACCTTCAAGCAGCGCGTGCGCGTCATGGCGGCGACCGTGACGATGCTGGCCGGCGCCGCCCCGTTTGTCCTGGGGCTGCTGGCCATCCAGGCGCTGGGAAGCCAGCCCAGCGGCCCGGCGCCTGCGGCAGTGGCGCTGGCCGCCTTCGTGCTCGGCGGCCTGCTGCCGTGGCTGACGCAGAACTCGCTGGGGCTGGCGGGCAATGCCGGGCTGCGCCGGCGGCTGGCGCAGCGACTGGCGGACCACCCGCTCGAGGGGGCAGCCTTCGTCGGCTTCTCGCCGGGGCAGGATTTTCGGGTCTGGCAGGGCGAAACAGACCGGGACATCGGCTTCCTGAGCTTCGACGAGGGCGCCCTGGTCTACCGGGGCGACGAGTTCGAGTGGGCGCTGCCGCACGATCTGATCGACCACCTGGACATGGCGCCGCCCGAGGGCGGGCTGCAGCGCGTCATCATCCACTGGCATGTGCCGCGGGAAGTCAGCCGGACGTTCTCGCTGGAGAGCCGGGAGGCCGGCAGCATCGCCGGCGCTCGCCGCGCGACGGTGGAGCTGTTCGTCCGCTTGCGGGACTGGTACCGCAGCAACGGCGGCACCGCCGCCGGCAACAGCGCGCCGCTCCTGGGCCTGCCCCCCACGGATGTCAGCGGCGGGCAGATGGTGGACCAGCCGGCCTCCGGCTCGTGCGCGACGATCCTGGCGGTCGGGGTCATCATGCTGGTGCTCATCTGGCGCATCGCCGGGGCCTGCTTCACCAGCGGCCAGTACTATGAGGGCGTCCTGTGGGCCGGGCTGATCTCGGTCCTGGGGGCGCTGGGCATCGGTTACCTGCTACACTACCTGCAGGCCTGGGAAGCCGAACACGGGCGCCAGGCCCAACGCGAACGATAGATGTGCTTGGGCACAATTACGGGAGGCGGACTGACATGGCTGTACGAGTTGGCATTGTAGGCATGAACGGCATCGGCTATTCGCATGCGCCGACGCACAAGTCGGATGAGCTGGCGGACCTGGTGGCCATCTGCGACGCCGTCAAGGAGCGCGCGGACAAGGCCGCCGAGCAGTTCGGCGCCAAGGCGTACTACAACCTCGAGGACATGCTCGAGAACGAAGAACTGGACATGGTGGACGTGTGCACCGGCGGGCTGGAGAATGGGAGTTGGCACTACGAGCCGGCCATGATCGCCATGGAAGCCGGCAAGCACGTGCTGGTGGAGAAGCCCCTGTCCAGCGATGTCGAGCAGGCCCGCGAGATGGTGGCCCTGGCCGACGCCATGGACGTGTACCTGGGCTGTGACCTCAACCACTTCTTCACCCCCCCGGCGCAGAAGGCCAAGGAACTCCAGAACGAGGGCAAGCTGGGCGAGCTGGTCTACTGCCTGTGCAAGATGGGCTTCCAGGGCGCCGAGCCCGAGAGCTACAAGGCCCCCGGCTCCAGGAAGGTCGCCAACTTCCCGTACTTCCACATGAAGGCCTTCATGTCCCACCCGCTCAGCGTCATGCGCCACTTCTGCGGCGAGGCGACCCATGTGCAGGCCTTCATGAACCGGCCCGGCTTCCGCCGCAGCGCCGGCGACTCGCTGCTGTCCACCTGCAGCATCCAC
>JAJFUB010000058.1 GCA_021372615.1 bacterium
CGACCGCGACCTCATCCGTCGGTCGCGGTCGGTGACCGCTCCCACATGCCTTCCTGGCTGAGCCCCACGTGCGACGGGCCGCGGCGCCCCTGATTCCTGACCCCTGATTCCTGACCCCTGCCCTACCCCAGCTTGTCCACGATCCCCTGGATCAGACGCGTGTCAATGTTGCACTGGTGGATGATGGACTCGGGCGGCAGGTAGCCGTACTCGCAGTGGAAGCTGATGGGGCCCTCGAAGGCGATGTCCTTGAGGATCTGCATCACCTGCGGGAAGTTGCCGACGCCCAGGCCCATCGGCAGCACCTCAATCCCCCAGTTGCCGTCGGGGTTCTTCTTGCGCTTGAGGTCCTTGAAGGCGACGGCGGCCAGGTAGCCGCGGACGATGCTGAAGGCCATCGGGTACGGCTCGCCGACCATCGAGAGGTGGCCCACATCGGCGAAGACGCCGACCAGGCTGGGGTCGAAGCCCTCCATGATGTGCATCATGGCGCAGGAGTTCAGGCCCATGGTTGAGCCGGAGTGGTTGTGGACGATGGGCTTGACGCCGGTCTTCTCGGCCAGCTTGGAGAAGCCCTCCAGGCGCTCGCGGCAGCGGCTGAGGCTGGGCCAGTAGCCATCGGGGTCCATGTGCCAGTAGCCGAGCTTGACGAGCTTGACGCCGGCCGCGGCGCAGGCCTCGAAGAGGGACTGCGCGTAGTCCATGTCGGCGCTGATGAAGTCGCCGGGGGTGGTGATGAGGGGGATGGACAGGCCCTCATCGGCGAACATCTTGGCGGCCCGGGGCAGCTCGGCGGGGGCGTTCTCGGGGGTGACGGGATAGCCGGGGCGCACGCACAGGTCGGCGCCCTGCACGCCGGCGCGCTTGAGGCCGTCCATGATCTGGGGCAGGTCCCAGCCCTCCAGATGCTTGGTGAACATGATCCAGGGTCCCATGGCGGGTCACTCCTTGGCAGAACGTAGTGATAAGCGCCCGGACCGCCCGTGGCCCGTGCGGTACAGAGCGCGAGGGAGTTTCACCGCGCAGGAGGCAGTTTCCTGCGCCAAGGCTATCTTCGGGCACGATCTGTGGTATAATATTACTCTGGCTGGATTGCCGGCCCTACGAACAGGAGGCAGACATGCGCAGAGGTTTCACGCTCATTGAGTTGTTGGTGGTCATCGCGATCATCGCCATCCTCGCCGCGATTCTCTTCCCCGTCTTTGCCAAGGCTCGTGAGAAAGCCCGCCAGTCGAGTTGTCTGTCGAACACCAAGCAGATCGGCCTGGCCGTCATGCAGTACGCCCAGGACTACGACGAGATGCTGCCCGCCACGTACCATGGGACCGGCGTCGCCGACTACATGAGTTGGGCCATGAAGATCGCGCCGTACTGCAAGAACAACCAGGTGTTCAACTGCCCTTCCTCTACCATCCGCTGGGATGGCACCTGGATGGGCGAGTCGATCTCCTACGGCTACAATGTCTTCTTCGAGACAGCCAGGTCGCTGGGGACCATCCCCTCTCCCTCCGAGACGGTCCTGATGGGCGATGGCATCAACTTCCGTCTGGTGCCGCAGCCGCACCTCGTGTACCCCAACCAGCGCCAGGTGCAGTACCGTCACAACGAGATGGCGAACGTTGCCTTCTGCGACGGGCACTCCAAGGCGATGGGCAAGGGCGCGCTGGAACAGCGGGCCGCCAGCGAAGCCGGTGTTGCCCTGACGGGCGATAACCAGTTCATCCTCTGGAACATCTACTAGACGACGTCCCGAACGGGCGAAGGGCCGCCAGCGATGGCGGCCCTTTTCCCGTTGCTCCTGGCGCTTCATTGCTCGGTCGCGACAGCATCAGCCGACGTGCTCGGCGAGCCATCGTGCCTTCGCCGCGCCGCGCGCCATCTCCTCCGTCACCCCGACCGCGCGCCGATCCGCCGAGGGCTGGTCGGTCAGCTCCAGCATGAGACAGCCGGTGTAGCCGATCTCGTGAATGGCAGCGGCGACGTCGTCCCAGTCAATCGCGCCATCGCCGGGCGGCAGGTGCTCGTCGCGCGCGCCGTGGTTGTCCTGCAGGTGGGTGGTGATGAGCCGTCCGCCAGCCATGCGGATGGCCCGCGCGGCGCCCAGGTCGCCCAGATGCGCATGGCCCGTGTCTACGTTCACGCCGGCGATCTCCAGCCCCAACTCGTCCGCGAGCGCCAGCATGTACTCACAGTGGGCCAGCGTGGACATCGTCTCCAGGGCCCACCTCATGCCCGGCTTGTGGGAGCGGCGAAGCACGTCGGCCTCGGCCGCCAGGCGCTGCGGCCCATCACCCTCCAGCGTGGCGCCGTTGGTGTGGTGGACGACTGTCGCGACGCCCAGCCCCAGAGCCACCTCGGCCGCCCGGGTCAGGATCTTCTCCGTCTCCGCCGCGCCCTCGGCGGTCAGGACATCCCCGCCCACCCAGGCGTGCAGCGACCACGGGACCAGCCCGATCTCCGCCGTCATGGCCCGAACCGCCGCGACCTCCTCATCCGTCCAGTGCAGCGCGTGTGAGTACTCGACCGCCTGGAAGCCCAGTTCCTTGAGCCACTCGAGCGACCGCCGCGTGGTAGGTAGGTCGTAGTCCTCCCCACGCGTGACCTGGAGTTTGGGGTCTATGGTGTTGCAGCCGATGAGTTGCATGGTGGTGTGATCCCTTCTGTGTAGGTAGAGCGATGGGCGCGGCCGCAGCAGGCTGGAAGCCGGCGCTCCTACGGCGTGGCTAGTGGCGGTAGATCAGCTCGCGCTCGAACATCCAGGCGATGCTCTGCTCCAGCGCTGTCTCCGGGGTCCAGGCCGGCTCGTAGCCCAGCTCGCGGCGGATCTTGGCCAGCGAGAAGCACATGTGCAGGCACACGAAGCGCATCCCCGCAGGGCTGAGCACGTGCGGGTCGGGATAGAGCCGCATCAGCTCCTCCATCGGGACGTGCTCGACGACCGGGGCGCGTCCGAGGAGGTCGCCGATGAACTCGGCGTAGTAGTTCAGCGTCACCGCATAGGCGCAACTGACGTTGAAGAGGCGGAACGGGGCCGGGTCGGCCAGGGCCAGCACGAAGGGCCGGGCCACGTCGTCCCGGTGCACCGGCTGCAGCAACGCCTGGCCGTCGTCGGGGATGGAGATGATGTCGCCATCAATGATGCGCTGGAAGAAGCTGGGGTTGCGGGCGCCCCAGATGTCCAGGGGCACATCCCCGGCGCCGCAGATGTTCGTGGGGCGGATGATCGTCAGCGCCACGCCCCGCTCGGCGCACATCTCGCGGGCCACATTGTCGGACTCGAGCTTGGCGTCAAAGCCCCCGAGCTCCGGCGGCGGGGCGGTGGGATGGCTCTCGTCCGCCGGGCAGACCTTCAGCGGCGCATAGACGCCCGTGGAGCCGCACTGCAGGTAGTGGCCGGTGCAGCCCAGCACGACCTGCAGCAGGTTCCTGGTGCGGTCGCGGCCCGAGGCGATCATGTTGATGACGGCGTCGAAGGTCCGCCCGGACAGCAGCGCGGCAATCGCCTCGGTCTCCGCGATGTCAGCGCGCAGCCGCTCCACCGAGTCCGGCAGCGTGTCCGCGGAGCGCCCGCGGTTCAGGACCGCCACCGTGTGGCCCTCGGCCAGCAGCTGCCGAGAGAGCGAGTCGCCGACAAAGCGGGTACCGCCGATGATGAGGGTGTTCATGTCAGTGCCTTTCTCCGCCATGGTGGGGTCTGTCCCCGCAGGGGGCTGACCCCGCCTGCGAGCGGTTGTGGGGTCAGCCCCCTGCGTGCTTCGCTTCGCGAAGCCCTTCGGGGACAGACCCCTCGCGGTCTACACCAGGAACTGGTCGAGGTGCTTCTTGGTCAGCAGCAGCATCTTTTGCCGCAACGGCTCGCGGCCCCAGAGGGCGCCGTGCGGCTCGAAGCACAGGTAGCCGCGGTAGTCATGCTCGTACAGGAAGGCGAGGACCTTGCCGAAGGCGATGTCGCCCATGCCCGCGGCCGGCTGGGAAGCCAGCTCGCTGCCGATGTTCAGGTGCTCCTTGATGTGTACGTGGGCCACCTTGTCGCCGTGCCGCCGGGCCACGTCCAGGTAGTCCTGCCCGGCGTGATCCCAGTTGGCCGGGTCGTACTTGATGCCGACTTGCGGCAGCGTGTCCCAGACGGCCTCGTAGGCCGCGATGGTGGTGAAGAAGCTGTTGCCGTGGACGGCGTAGAAGGCGGACTTCATGCCGGCGGCGGCCAGGCGATCCAGGAAGGGCGGGAAGACCTGCTTGAACTCCGCGGCGTTGGCCTCCAGCCCGCCGTCAATCTGCCCGCCCCCGGTGATGAGACAGTAGGCGCCGAGGATCTCGCCGAAGGCGATGGCGCGGCTCAGCATCTCGTGGGCGGTGGCCCGCTCGGCGGCATCTTTGGAGGTGTGGTTCCAGCCCCAGATGCCCAGCGAGCAGCAGCCGACACCGTGGCGGTCGAGCACCTCGCGCATGGCGTAGACATGCTCCTCCGTGACGTCCTTGAAGTTCCCCCACCAGTTGAACTCCAGCCCCGCGAAGCCATGGTTGGCGGCGAAAGCGGCGTCCAGTTCCAGTCCGGCCAGATCGTTGCTGCCGATGAAAGCCAGTTGCATGGGGAGCCTCCGGGGTGACAGGTGCGCGCGACATGGCATCCGCGCTGGGGGGCCGGTTCGGCGCCGCAGCGGCAGGGACCTTCCCGCCGGCATGTTCCAGGGCCGGCAGGAAAAGTGCCTTGACAGGGGCCGGCATTCCCGCTATTATCCGCTCCAACGCAATGACTACTCAGCAGGCGGTATACTTCTTTTGGGCGTGGCCTGATCTCGCATAAAGCGGGCGCCCTCCGTGCCGTCTGAGTAACAACAACCAAGCAAGATACGAACCGTGGGCGCCCCAGAGGCTCCCGCGGTTTTTTGTTGGACCGGCGGGAGCCGGAAATCGGGAAGCGGAGACCACAAACGAGATGCGAGTACTATCCGGCGTACAACCTACGGGCAAGCTGCACATCGGTAACTACTTCGGCGCGATCCGCCAGTATGTGGCCCTGCAGTCCGAGCATGACGGCTTCTACTTCATGGCCAACTACCATGCCCTGACGACCATCCACGACGGGCCGACACTGCGGCAGCAGACCAACGAGATCGCCGCTGACTTCCTGGCCCTGGGTCTGGACCCGGCGCAGGCCACGATCTTCCGCCAGTCAGACGTCCCCGAGGTCTGCGAGCTGACGTGGGTCCTGTCCACGATCTGCCCCATGGGCCTGCTGGAGCGCTGCCACGCCTACAAAGACAAGGTGCAGCAGGGCCTGACGGCTGATCACGGCCTGTTCGCCTACCCGGTGCTGATGGCCGCCGACATCCTGATCTACAACTCGCACCTGGTGCCCGTCGGCCAGGACCAGAAGCAGCACATCGAGGTCACCCGCGACCTGGCGATCCGCTTCAACAACCAGTATGGCGACATCCTGACCGTGCCCGACGGCTACATCCTGGAGACCACGGCGATCGTGCCGGGGCTGGACGGGCGCAAGATGTCCAAGAGCTATGACAACACCATCGGCATCTTCGAGCCGGACAAGTCGGTCAAGAAGAAGATCATGAGCATCGTGACCGACTCCACGCCGGTCGAGGCGCCCAAGGACCCCGACAACAACACGATCTTCCAGCTCTACAGCCTCTTCGCCACGCCCGAGCAGAAGGCCGAGATGGCGCAGAGCTACCGCGCCGGCGGCGTGGGCTACGGCGAGTACAAGAAGCAACTGCTGGCGGCGTTCCTGGAGTACTTCGGGACGATGCGCGAGCGACGCGCGGCGCTGGAGCAGGACATGGGGACCGTGGAAGATGTGCTGGCGGAGGGGGCCAGGAAAGCGCGGGCGGTGGCCCGCGAGACCCTTGACAAAGTCAGAGCGGCGGTTGGGGTGTAGTCGCGTAGGTGGGTTCGTCCCCGAACCCACTTCCGAGACCGGTGCGGGTTCGAGGATGAACCCGCCCACGCGGCACCCACCGCCTGGAGTTTTCTGACGCGAAGGCCAGACCGTGATGAGCAGGTCGGCCACCGTGTTAGCTGGAGAGCTTGCGAGTTCGCGAGGCGAACCCGCGCGCGGAACCGAAGGTTCCGCCGGTAACCGGGCAGGAGAGCCCCGGCCCAAGTCTGCCCACCCAGGGCGCAACCCAGCCTTCGCGCCAGAAGCCGTGTCGGTGCGCACCGACGAATCAACATGCCGTAGCCGTCCGCAGGGCGTCATGCAGCAAGGCTGCCTTCGCCCCGGCGGAAGCGAACCTTCCGCCCCGCACGTCGAGCCCGGCCTGGAGAGGCCACGCCCGGCGCCATCGCACCCGGAGACCAGGTCGGGAGAGACCTCGCCTCCAGATTCCACCGGCCCCATCGAAAGGGGGTGGTCACATTGGCACAGAGGACCGACAAGTCACGCCAGACGACCTTTACGGCCGTCACGGCCCCTCATCAGCCTCGCATGTGGTCCCCCCTTCCCCCTCGCCTCTAGATTCTCCTGCCTTTGCCTGCCTTGCCGGCTGCTGATCGGTCGGACTCACCAAGGAGTCAATGTATGTATACGCCGGACTTCGAGACCTTCATGGGGCGTGCCCGGGAGGGCAACCTCGTACCTGTCTACCGCGAGATCCTGGCGGACATGGAGACCCCCGTGTCCGCCTTCCTGAAGCTGCGCGCCGCCGGGAACGGCTATGCCTTCCTGCTTGAGAGCGTCGCCGGCGGCGAGAACGTCGCCCGCTATTCGTACCTGGCCGTCAACCCGTACAAGGTCTTCAGCAGCCGGGGGCGGACGGTGACGGTCACAACCAGCGGCGGCGGGGTACAAGCCCCCGCCCTACAGACCATCGAGCTGCCCGACAACGAAGACCCCCTGCACGAGCTGAAGCGGCAACTGGCGGCCTACAAGTTCGTGCCGCTGCCCGGCTGGGAGCGGTTCTGCGGCGGGGCGGTGGGCTACCTGGGCTATGACATGGTCCGCTTCTTCGAGAACCTGCCCGACACCAACCCCGACGACCTCGACCTGCCCGAGAGCCAGTTCATGTTCGCCGGCACGATTGTCATCTTCGACCACGTGATGCACCGGGTGCGGGTCATGGCCCACGCCGAGATCGGCGACGACGCGCAGGCCGCATACTGGGACGCCGCGCAGCGCATCGAGGAGGTCGTCAAGGCTCTGACGGTCCCGCTGCCGGCCGGTGTCGAGGCCGGCGTGGGGCGTGGGAGCGGTCACCGACCGCGACAGATTCCCGATGAGCCCTCGGCCCTGCCGTCCACGATGACCAAGGCCCAGCACCGCGCGGCCATCCTGAAGGCCAAGGAGTACATCACCGCCGGGGACGCCATTCAGGTGGTGGTTGCCCACCGGCTGCAGGCGAAGATCCAAGGCGATCCCTTCGACCTGTACCGCGCCCTGCGGGCCATCAACCCCTCGCCGTACATGTACTACCTGAGCTTCGGCGACCTGAAGATCATCGGCTCCTCGCCGGAGATCCTCGTCACTGAAGACGCCGGAAGGGTCGTAACGCGGCCCATCGCCGGCACGCGCCGCCGGGGCAAGAGCCCCGAGGAGGACCGGGCGCTGGAGCGGGAGCTGCTGGCCGACGAGAAGGAGCGGGCCGAGCACATCATGCTCGTGGACCTGCACCGCAACGACATCGGCCGCGTCTGCGAGCCGGGCACGGTGCAGGTGGATGCGCTCATGACCGTGGAGCGCTACTCGCACGTCATGCACATCGTCAGCAACGTGATCGGCAAGCTGCGCGCCGACAAGGACCAGTTCGATGTCCTGCGCGCGACGTTCCCGGCCGGGACGGTCTCGGGCGCCCCGAAGATCCGCGCCATGGAGATCATCGAGGAACTCGAGCCGGTGCGGCGCGGTCCTTATGCCGGGGCGGTGGGCTACTTCAGCTTCTCGGGCAGCATGGACACGTGCATCACGCTGCGCACCATGGTCGTCAAGGGCGACACGTGCTACTTCGAGGCCGGCGGCGGGATCGTGGCCGACAGCGAGCCGGACGCCGAGTACAACGAGACACTGATGAAGATGGGCGCGCTGCTAGACGCGGCGCGGATGGCGGAACAGGGGTTGGTGTAGGGGCGAGGGTCAAGGGGCGAGGGTCAAGGGTAACGGCTAACGGCAGTCGCGGTCGGTGACCGCTCCCACACCCGGCCCGACAGCCACGCTCGGATAGGACGTGGGAGCGGTCACCGACCGCGACCGTTCCAGGACAGGAGACAATCATGCTGTTGCTGCTCGACAACTACGACAGCTTTACCTACAACCTCTACCAGTACCTGTCGGAACTCGGGGAACAGGTCGAGGTCTACCGGAATGACAAGCTCACCGTGGCGGACGTCGAGGCGCTCAGGCCCGACCGCGTCGTCATCTCGCCCGGGCCATGCACGCCCAATGAGGCGGGCATCTCCATGGAGCTGATCCAGCACATGGCCGGCAAGGTGCCGGTGCTGGGCGTGTGCCTGGGGCACCAGTCCATGGGGCAGGTCTTCGGCGGCAAGGTGGTCCGCGCCGAGCGACTGATGCACGGCAAGACCTCGCCGATCCATCACGACGGCAAGGGCCTGTTCGAGGGCGTACCCAACCCCTTCGAGGCGGTGCGCTACCATTCGCTGCTGGTGGAGAAGGAGAGCCTGCCGGACTGCCTGGAGATCACGGCCGAGAGCGACCAGGGCGAGATCATGGGCCTGCGCCACAAGGAGTTCGTGGTCGAGGGCATCCAGTTCCACCCCGAGTCGATCATGACGCGAGTCGGCAAGGACCTGCTGCGCAACTTCCTGAAGATGAGGTGAAAGGCAAGTGATGAATGATGAACGATGAATGGGGGACAGCACTTCGCGCCAATCCCCATTCATCATTCCGCACTCATCATTCATCGTTGTCCCATCATGTTTGACTTCGATGATCCCTGGTGGCTCGGGGCGGTCATTCTCGTCGTGGTGTTGTGGGTGATGGGGGCGGTCATCCCGGTGCGGATGGTCGCGCCGACGGTGTCGGCCGCCCAGCACTATGTGGACATGGACGACAGCCCCGAGCAGGACCTGCCCCCTCCGCCCCGGCGCCCCAGCCTCGTTCTGCCCGTCCTGGTCTTCCTGGCCAGCCTGGGCCTGGTGGCGCTGAGCGTGCGCAAGCGCATGGCCGAGCCGGAGGGCGGCAATCGGTGGACGTGGATGGCCTGTGCCGCCGGCCTCGCCTGCTTCTGGGCGGTCGTGCTGATCCTGATGACGATGAAGATACGGTAGGGGCGCCAGCGTAGTGCGGGCTGGAAGCCCGCACTACAGGCGCACTTGCACTACAGGCGGATTCGCACTACACACGGAAGTCGCACCATGCAGGGAGACCGAGTCCAATGCTTCACCAGGCCCTGACCAAAGTAGTGGCCCGCCGTGATCTCGGTGTCGCCGAAGCCGAGGCGGCGCTGGCGGCCATCATGTCCGGCGAAGTGGGCGAGGCGCTCATTGGCGCCTTCCTCGTCGCCCTGCGCATGAAGGGGGAGACCGCCGACGAGATTGCGGGCTTCGCGCGGGCCATGCGCGGTAGCTGTGTACCGGTCCGGCCGATGGTCGCGGGCGTCGTGGACACCTGCGGCACCGGCGGCGACGTGTGTGACACCTTCAACATCTCCACTGCCGCAGCGTTCGTGGCCGCCGGGGCGGGCGTGCCCATCGCCAAGCACGGCAACCGCGCGGTCTCCAGCCAGTGTGGCAGCGCCGACGTGCTCAAAGAGCTGGGCGTCCGCATCAGCCTGCCGCCCGAGGCGGTGGCCCGGTGCATTGACGAGGTCGGCATCGGCTTCCTGTTCGCCGCCGAGCTGCACCCGGCGATGAAGCACGCCGTCGGCCCGCGCAAGCAACTGGCGATGCGGACCGTGTTCAACCTCCTTGGCCCGCTGACCAACCCCGCCGGGACGAAGCGACAGGTCATCGGCGTCTTCGATCCCGCCTTTGCGCTGCCCATGGCCGAGGCGCTGCGGGCCAACGGCTCCGAGCACGTACTGATCGTCCATGGCGAGCCCGGTCTCGATGAGATCTCCCTCGCGGGCAAGACGCAAGTGACTGAACTGAAGGATGGGCAGATCAGAGAGTTCGAGCTGGCGCCCGAGGACCTCGGCCTGCCGGCCTGCGCTCCCGAAGACATCTCCGGCGGCGACGCGGCGACTTCAGCGCAACTGCTGCGCGACGTGCTCGCGGGCAAGCCCGGGGCGCGGCTGGACATCACGCTGGCCAACGCGGCCGCGGCGATCTATGTGGGGGCGAAGGCGGCGACACTACAAGACGGAGTGGTTTCCGCCAAGGTGTCGGTCTTCAGTGACGCCGCTGCGGCGAAGCTGCAAGGACTGCAGCGCCTCTCCAACGAATTGTCCTCCGCGTAGCGATACTCGCTGGAGGGCACGATGACCGACCCCATCCCTGGCCTGATGGCCCAGCTCGACGTCAGCCTCATTCGCGAGCGGCTCTACTACCTCGCGCAGGATCCGCTGCCGTACCGCAAGCTCAACTACACCCTCCCCGGCCACGACAAGTCCACGCTCGACGAGGCGGATGATTACCTGCAGGCGCAACTGGCGTCGTTCGGCTACACGGTGGAGAAGGAGCCGGTGCCGGTCCAGGCGTACCGCTGCGACAGCACCAAGCCCAAGTCCGCCCAGTACTCTCCCGCCATGCCCGAGGACCCCTGGTACACGGCCCACAACCTGTACGCGAAGAAGGCCGGGACGGAGCGGCCCGAGGAGACCATCGTGGTAATCTCCCACAAGGACTCGCAGAGCTGGGTGGACTCGCCGGGGGCCAATGACAACGCCATCGGCACCGCCGCGAACCTGGAGATCGCGCGCGTGCTGGCGGGGTATGCGAGCAAGCGCTCGATCTGGTTCATCTGCTGTAATGAGGAGCACACCCCGTGGACCAGCGTCACGGCCGCCAACAACGCTCGGGAGCGCGGCGACAACATCATCGCCGTGTTCAACCTCGATAGCCTCGGCCGCAAGTCGCAGGACGACCATGACGCGCGGGTGATGGCGAACGTGACCCTCTTCACGACCCCCGAGGGCGAGCGCCTGGCGGACCTGATGGCCGAGGTCAACGAGCGCTATGCCATCGGCCTGCAGCAGCGCAAGCACCAACGCCAGGCGCCGGGCGATGATGACGGCTCGTTCGTGAAGGCCGGCTACGGGGCGGCGATCATGAACCTGGGGTCGTACCCGTACGCCGACCCGGAGTACCACACCGAAGAGGACAAGCCCGCGCGGGTGGACTTGCCGAACGTGTTGCTGACCACGCAGGCCTCGCTGGCGGCGGTAGTGACGGTGGACCGGGAGGGGGCGGGCGAGAGGTGAGGGGCTCTGGCCGCCGGCGCTTGCGGGAGAGGTCCCCGTCCGGGCGGTGGCGAATAAGGTGTCGTAGGTGCATTCCCTGATCGAGGTAACGGCGCTCGATGAAGTCTCGCGATGAGATCATCCGGTTGGTGTGGACCCTGGTGGGGGCGCTGGTGGGGGCGGCGGTTGGTTTTGGGGTGATGACGGAACTCATCAACCTGCTGCGGCCGGCGCCGATGCTGACGACGCTGCTGGTCGTGGGCCTGTGCGGCGGCGGGCTGGCGGGCGGGGGCTATGTGGCCCTGTCCATCGTCACGAAGCGGCAGCGGGCCGTGCGCAAGAAGTACTTTGACGAGAAGAAGAAGCAGAAGAAGCGCCGGAAGAAGTAGGTGGGTTCGTCCCCGAACCCACACCCGCCGCAGGTCGAGACTCGACCCGGCATACGCGACGCGACCCAGTAGGGCAGGCGGCCTCGCCTGCCCTTTGTCGTGGCGCGCGGGCGAGGCCGCCCGCGCTACTGGATCACTGCCACCAACTCACTGGGGCAGTGCCACCAACCTACTGGGCCAGCGCGACCAACTGCCCGCAGACGAACAGGTTGACGTCAATGATCCGCGCGTGATCCCAGCGCGGGCCGGCATCCAGCACGCCCTGTGGGCTCTCCAACAGCATTGGCATCGCCCCGGCGACCTCCCAGTACAGCGCCGTGGACAGCCCTTGCACCTCGCCGGTGCTGTCGGCGAACTCGTAGCCGGCAGCCCGCCCCGCCCTGACGATGCCGCTCACCGCCTCGACCTGACGCGAGACGACCTGCGCCGGGGTCGGCGTCAGCGGGCAGTAGAACTGGGGCGCCGCGCAGTGGGCGTGCAGCTCCAGGCATACCCAGGGCTTCGTGCGCCCGATGAAGTCGAGCACGGCCTCCCGTTCGGGTGACACCGTGTCCGAGCGCTCCGCGTGGCGCAGGATGTCCACTCCCGCGTCGTTGTACAGCCCCCCCAGGATCATCATCTCCTCGGGAGATACGTCCCCCCGCCGGTCATTGCGCTCCGCATCGGCCCGCAGACCTGCGTCGTAGTTGAGGACGTCCTTGACGGATAGGCCGACGAAGGAGTTGGGCATGCGGGCGCGGGCGTCGGGGTTCAGGCACAGCACGATGGCCCAGTTGACGCGGTCGAAGCCCGGCCAGGGGTCGCCCTTCAGGTCGCGGCCCGTCTGCAGGATGCTCAGCAGGTTGAAGCAGGTCGCCGGTCCCTGGGCCTCGTGGCCGTGCATGCCGCCGACCACGCCGATGGTGGGCGCGCCCGGGTGTGGGGTGAGATGCACTGCCCAGACATCGCGACCACCGGCGGATCGGCCGATGGTCTCGTAGGCGCCGGGGCAGAGGCGATCGAGCAACTCCCGGTAGCGGTCCTGGGTGGCGGGCCAGAAGTCGGGGGTGGCAATCCGGGGCGGGCAGTGACCACCGAGGTTCAGCGGGCGCATGGTCGGACCTCCGGGTGTGCAGTCGCGCGCGCAGGTTCGGCGGCCTTGCCGGTTCCTCCTTCTGCAGACAGGTGGGGCCCGGCAAGTCAGCGAATTGCCAGGGCAATGACACGACACACGCGACCCCTCCTCGTCCTGCTGTCGCTGGCGGCGCTGCTGCCGAGCGTCCTGCGCGCGCAGGACACGCCCGAGCAGCTTGGCGCGCGCCTGCGCCAGGGGATCGAGGGGTACGAGAAGCTCGTCAAGGCGCTGGACCTGGGCAGCGTGCCGGTGGACGCGCCGGACTACCGGCTGGTGTCAGACAACGTCCGCGAGTTGGGGGAGCGGCTGGAGGCGACGAGCCGCCTGGCCCTGCAGATCGAGGCCATGGCGCAGCCCGATTGGCCGCGTCTGGCCACTGCCGTGCAGCTCCTCGAGAACGATCTGCACCAGCTCCGCTGCCAGTCGCTCCCGCTGCGCGTGTGGGCCTTCCTGCGGAAGCAAGGGCAGAAGAAGCCGGAGTGGGGCCTGGCCGTCAGCCACTCACCTGAGCCGCTGCCCCAGGCCCGCGGGGCCTGTGACGGCGAGGCGGTGGAGACGCTGGAGATCAGCCTCCAGCCCGGCGAGCAGCAGATGGCGCAGGTGATCATCGTCCCGCTGACGCGGGACGTGCGGCGGGTGCAGGGGGGTGTCGGCAAGCTCAAGGGGTCGGCGGGGACGCTGCCGGCCGAGGGTCTCAGCCTGCTGCCGGTGGACGTTGACCGCCTGGCGCGTCTGCAGGGGTCCGAGCCCTGGTGGCGGCAGGCGACGGTCGACGCGCGGCCGACCGTGCCGACCGATGTGACACAGGCGTTCGTGCTGGTCGTCGCTGCCCCGGCCGACGCCAGGCCCGGGGAGTACACCGGCCGCCTGCGCTTCGCGCCGGAGGGGGTCAAGGCGCGGGAGCTGCCCCTGAAGATCACGATCCCTGCTGCCGAGACGCCGACGCCGTGACGGCGCGCCCCCGGCGCCCGGAGGGAGGCCGGGGCGTGTGCTGCCGCACTGAGGGGAGATGCAGCATCAAATGGTCCACGCCGACGCTCGTCGTTCTCGCCTGCCTGGTCGTCCTGTCGGGCTGCAAGCCGCGGACCAGCGGCCAGCCCGCGCCCGTCGCGCCCTCACAACCGATCCGGGCCGTGCCGCCGGGAGCCCGCGTCCTGCCGCCGCCCGTGGAGCCCGAGGCCCAGACGCCGGAGCAGGCGGCGCAGAGCGCGTGCCTCTCGAACGTCAGGCTGGTGGCGCTGGCCTCCCTGATGTACTGCCAGGACTATGACGAGAGGATGCCGCTGCACACACGCTGGACCTCGGTGGTGACCCCCTACATGAGGAGCACCCGGGAGTTCCAGTGCCCGGCCGCGCCGCAGCTCAAGGTCGGCTACGCCTACAACAAGCTGCTGTCGTCCAAGAGCCTGGCCGCCATCCCGCGGCCGAATGAGATGCTGATGCTGGGGGATTCGGACCTCGGGGGCCCCAACCCCGCGACGGGTCTGACGCTGGCCGCAGTGGCGCTCCGACACGTGAGCCCCACGGCCGGGCCGGGGGGCAACGTCGGCTTCGTGGATGGCCACGCGAAGTGGTTCCAGAAGCGGGAGACGCAGGGGACGGCACGTCCGCCCCAACCGACAGACTGATGGAGAGCACCGATGCTGCCACGCGAGCGTGTCGCGAAGACGCTGAGCTTCCAGGAGCCGGACCTGGTGCCCTGGGGCGAGCACTCGATTGACTACACCACCTACGAGATGGTGCTGGGCCGCCCGAGCCTGGTGCAGGGCAAGATGAAGCAGACGCGGGCGATGTGGGAGGGGCGGAGGGACGAGGTGGCCGCCTCGTATGCCCGGGACATTCCCGACCTCGCCGAGGCCCTTGGCTTCGACATCGTGACCATCGGCACAGTCCCGGCGAAGGGCGCGCGCGAGACGCCCATGAAGCAGCTTGACGAGGAGACCTTTGAGGACTCCGGTGGCAACCTCTACCGCATCTCCAAGACGACGCACGACCTGTGCATCTACAAGGTCAACAAGCAGCAGCCGCTGCACGTGCCGACCGTGGAGGAGCTGCAGGAGCAGATTGACCGGCTGGACGCCACGCCGCTGCAGCCGCCGGATGACTCGGTATGGGAAGCGGCGCGGGCGGCCATGGACCGCCTGAAGGCCACCCACTGGTTCAACATCTGCATCGGCGACATCGGCTTCCCCATGTTCGGGCGCGACGACGAGGAGCGCTACCTGAACATGGCGCTCCACCCCGAGATCCACGCCAAGCTCACGGAGCTATCGGCCAAGAGTGTCATCCGCCAGTTGCCGCTATACGCCGAGATGGGCTACGACAGCGTCATGCCCTGCGGCGACCTGGGCAGCTCCACAGGCCTGCTCGCCAGCCCCCGCATCCTGCGCGAGCATGTCGTGCACTGGTGGAAGCAGTACACCGACGCCGCCAAGGCGCTGGGCCTGCGGGTCATCAAGCACTGCTGCGGATGCATCTGGGAAGCCCTGGACTGCATGGTTGACGGGGGCTACGAGGGCTACGAGGCCATCCAGCAAAGCGGCGGGATGGATATCAGGCGCCTCAAGGAGCAGTACGGCGACCGGCTGGTGCTGTGGGGCGGAGTGACGAACGAGAGCCTGATCCTCGGCACCCCGACGGACATTGAGCGGGAGGCGAAGTACGGCCTGCGGTGGGGGGCGCCCGGCGGCGGGTTCATCTACGGGGCGAGCCACTCGCTGGCGGTGGGGACGAAGCACGAGAACCTGATGAAGATGAAGGAGATGCGGGAGCGGTACGGGGTTTACCCGATCCGCGTGGCCGAATAGGATGTCTCGCTGTGGGAGGCTATGGGAGCGCCTGTGGGAGCGGTCACCGACCGCGACGCGGATCGTCGCGGTCGGTGACCGCAC
>JAJFUB010000059.1 GCA_021372615.1 bacterium
CCCCCCCCCCCCCCCCCCCCGGCGGCGGGGCCCGCCGCACACGGCGCGGCACCCGCCGCCTGAGTGTCTCCCTGTATATCCAGACCTCAGCACGAAGTGGGGCTAGTTGATCGCGAAGCCGCCGATGCCGACCGAGATGCGGCCGGTGTAGGTGGAGTACGAGAGGGTGACGTCGCGCTCACCGAACATGCGGCTGAGGGAGAGCTCCAGGTCCTGGTACTCGCTGCTGGAGAAGTCATAGTAGGTGGCCAGCAGGCCGGTACGCCACTGCTTGCTGAGGAAATAGTCGAAGTTGAAGCAGCCGTACAGGTCGCTCTCGGTGAGGTCATAGGTGGCCGTGAAGTAGCTGGCCCACCGCTCCGCCTGGCTCGCGCGGGCATTGAAGCCGACGCTGTGGTCGAAGCCATCGCCACCGGAGTTGCCCTGCTGCCACTCGGCGCTGTAGTCCAGCCCCAGCGTGAACGCCTGCTTGACTTCGTGATCCAGTCGCAGTTGGGCCCGCAGGCTGTTCTCGTGGTAGCCGCCGCTGTCCCAGGCGTAGACGTTGGTCAGCACCGGGGAGAAGCGCGTCTTCTTGCTCCACGCGCGGGTCCCCAGGTCGAGTTCCGAGTACAGCTCGTTCACGAACAGTGGTCCGTCGGTGTCGCTCGCGTAGTCGCGGACCCCCAGCGAGGTCCCGACGCGATAGGTCAGATGGCCGCCGCGGCCGAGGGGATGCGGGTCGCGCAGCCAGTCCCCCACCAGTCCGAAGTCCTCATTCGAGGCCTTCGGGTCATCGAAGTAGGCCTGCAGATTCAGGCGCCCCCCGGCCATCTCACTATACGTGCTGCTGTCCATGAACATGCTCTGGTGGTCGGGCATGTCGAAGCTGAAGTAGCCATAGCCGCGGCCCATGACCGGCCGGGCGTCGCGCCACTCAAAGCCCCAGTCGTCGCGCGGCAGCCCGGCGACGACGATCGAGCCCTCCGTCCCCGCGCCGTCGCGGTACTCCTCCGACACCGCCAGCGACCAACCCCGGCGCGACATGACGCCGCCCGCCATGGTGCCGTGCTGGATGCGGATGGCTCCGGTGCTGCGGTCGGTGACGCGGTAGAAGAAGGGGAAGTCCAGCGCCAGGCCCCCATCCGAGGTCATGCCCAACGCCTGCGAGTTCGTGGCGCCGCTGTAGCCCGGCAGCCCGATGATCCAGTACGGCGGGAAGCTGAAGAGCTTCTGCTCCTGCATCCACAGCGAGGCCTGGCGCAGCACGATCTTCTCGTGCACGAAGAGGCTGATGCTGCGCGCCACCATCCACCCATCCGCTTCTCGCTTGTCGAGCTTGAAGGCATCCTCGGGCACGTCCCACTGGCTGTCCAGCGGCCGAAGCCCCACGGCGTCGAAGAACACGCGCTCGAGGTGCTCCTCGCCGAAACGGCGGAGCACGCCGCGCTTGGCCAGCAGGTCGAAGTACAGGTCTTCACCGGTCAGCTTCGTGTCGCCCCGGCGGATGACCACGTCCTGCGCCCGGATCGTCATGTTCTGGACATTGACCTGGGCGACCGTGCCGCACTCAATGACGAGCTTGCCGAACTTCAGGCGGGCGCGGTCACGGGCCTCGATCAGCCCCAACTCCATGCAGTACCCCACCCAGCCCCCGGTCACGTCCAGTACGCGCGCCTCGGGCGTGGCGGCCTCACCCTCGGGCAGGAAGTCCACGTACGCCAGGCTGCGGCTGCCGCCCACCTGCACGGTGATCGTGGCCGTACCGGCGTCGGCACTGCTGGCGTAGAGCAGTGCGAAGCCCCCGGAGGTCCGCACGGTCAGGGCCGCCTGCTGCCCGGTGCTGCCGATGCTCAGCAGTCCCAGATCCGTGTGCACGACGACCTGCGTGCCCTCCGGAGCCGCAGAGCCGTTGGAGGCCTTCACTTCCACGCGCAGGCGGGCTTGGCTCTTGCCGTCCGCCGGCACCTGTCGCGGCGTGATCGACACCTGTACGCGGTAGGTGCCGACGCGCTCGGACTGTGCCAGGAGCAACTGACAGGGAAAGGCAACGAGGGCGAGGATGAGCAGCCGTCGCATCATCGGCGTGTAACACACCAGGATAATGGTGCAGCGCCCTCGCCGGCGAGACGACGAGGGCGCATGACGCACATCACGAGCAACCGGGCGCTGGCAGCGACAGCCCGGGACACGTCACACCGTCTAGTCGAAGTCCACGGTCAGCGTGCCGGACAGCGTGTACGCCGAAACGTCCCCGTTCCGGTAGATCACACGGATCCGGTACTGGTACGTACCGCTGCTCACGTCGTAGTCGGAGTAGGTATAGTGCGTCTGGCCCGTCGTGCCGCTGATCCGGATCAGCCGCTGGAACGTACCGCCGTTGAGCGACCGGTCAATCTGGTAGCGCAGCACGTCGAGGGTGGTGTCGGGAACATTCCACGAGAGGCCGATGTAGTCAGCGCCCTGCGACATACCCAGGGACGTGACCGGCTTGGCCTCCGGACTCGGGGTCCCGCCACCGTTGTCATCGCTGCCGCCACCGATCGCCATGGCTGCTCCGGCGATGATGAGTCCCAGCAGCAACCACTTGTAGCCGGAAGTCGTCTTCTTCTTGGCGCGCGCCTGGGTCAGGTCGGTGCGCCCGGAAAGGGTCTGCGCGGCCTTGTCAGCGGCATCCCGCAAGGCCTCCTGGGTCAGCACATCTTCGCGCCCGGTGAACTTCGCCCGCGCGCTGCTGGCGCCTGACACACCGAAGGCGCGGAACACCTTCGGCTCGGCCACCGGCTCGCCGGTGGTGGGGTTGATGTTGCTGCCCACCTCATACATCCGGCCCGACAGGATCAACTCCACATGCGCGGGGCTCGGGGTGTAGGTGTATGACTGGATGGTGGCAAGGACGATGTAGTCGGCGCCCAGGGCCGAGCCCATACTCAGCGCCGTACCCAGGTCCTTGACGCCCTCCTGCACATCCACCTGCCGGATGCGCCCTTCGCTCACAGCCCGACGCACGCTGGGCGAGGTCGGGGTGAACTGCATGCCGTCGAACTCGCGGGCTCCATCGAGCGCCATGGTCAGGACGCCGCTGGCGCGATCGGCCATTGCGGCCGGGGCGTTCTCCGAGGCGTTGGTCACGGGGAACACCAGGACCGTCTTGGCCGCGGAATCGGCCCAGGCGACCGAGAGACACGGGGTGATCAGCCCCATCACCAGCACCATAATCAGGCCCCAGGAGGTGCTACGACACAGGTAGTGCGATCGGATGGCCTTCATGACGGGTTACTCCCTCCACAAACACAGGGCTAGTGCCCCTCGGTTGCTGCACGACACACGACCACGCCCCGAGCAGGCGTCGCGGCGGACGGCTAGCGTTTCAGCGTTAGCGGCTGTACCACACTCAACGACTGGCCGGTCAGCGGCGACCGCGCCGTGATCTCGCACAGGTACCGTCCCGTCGGCACCAGGGTGCCGTGGGTGCTGCGACCGTTCCACAGCACCGTGTTCTGTCCGGCGGCCGCCACCTGGCCCGAAGCGACTTCGCTGACTACTCGGCCAGCGATGTTGCGCACGCGTACATCCACCGCGGCGTCGGCGCTCAAGGTGTAGCTGAGCATGACGCCCTGGGCTGTCTGCGCTGCATGCACGCCCGAAACGTTCAGCATGACGTCTGAGCGCGGCTGCACCAGCAACTTCAGCACGCGCTCGGTCACGGCCTCACCCGTGCGGAAGGTGTAACTCGTCGTCGTGCGCATGTACCGCCGCTGGCCGGCGACCTCATCCACCAGGGTCGCCACCAGGTTCGAGGGCAGCGACTGCAGGGATGGCCACGTGACCGTGATGGGCGTGTTGATCGCGTTGGTCTTGACCACCAGGTTCCACTGCTGGCTGGTCTGGCTGGCGTCGCGCGTGTCCACCAGGTAGGGCATGCCCAGCGCGCTCTCACCGGGATAGAACGCTGAGCGCAGGTAGGTGGCCTCGTCCTTGAGGCCGGCGGGGGGTTGGGGCACGTCATACTCGTCCAGCCCGCGTGTGGCGCTGGCCCGCGCGGCGATGGACTGCGTCGTCGCGTTCAGCCCCGGCGCCGCCACGTGCAGGTCCACCTTCCAGTTGCCCGGCCCGCCGGTCTGCGACGAGGCGACGGTCTTCGTCTTCACCGCCGCCGGCGTATACGTGGTCGGCGGCGTGAACATCATGGTCAGGTCCTGGCGCACCAGGATCCAGTAGCCCATATACGGATCGAGGAAGCTCTCCTCGGGGGTCAGTTGCCAGGTGTACTCCCCAGCGGCCGTGTCGTACGCATAGACGGTCGGCAGGAGCATCTTGCGCGAGACCGCCTCGTCGAGCGTCCAGTCGCCACCGTCCGGAGCCGATATCCGCACATCCGCCATGCACAGCGACGTGCCGAAGGGATTGCCGATCTGGTTCCAGCCTGTCTTCAGTTCGACCGCGTAGGTCTGGGTGATGTCCGTCGGCACGGCGTCGTCGGGTAGCGTGATGGTCTCCCGGTTGCGGTTCAGCAGCCAGTAGCCCTTGCCGGGGGCGATATTCGTCACCGCGGCGTCCGGGAACCATCGGTAGTCGGTGATGGTCGGGTCATAGCGGATCAGCGCGGCCGATCCACCGGGGATCAGCGACCCGAGGCTGCCAAACACCCACTCGGCGTCGTTGTTGTCGAACTCGTACGGGACGGAGACCATCTCCAGGCCTCTGAGGCTGTCGGGCCAGGGGTTGAGCACCGGCACCGCCGGGATGCTGATGGTGCGGGTGAGGATCTTCCCTTGCGGCCCCGTGAACCTGATCTGGGCCCGCCCGGGCCGCGCGCTGGTGGCCAGTACGTCCCACGACAGGCTGTCAATCTCGTTGCGGGTGATGTCGCCAGCCGTCTTGGTCGTCGTCTGGCCCGACGCGAGCTCCAGGCCGGTCGGCATCCGCACGCGCCCCGTCGCGTCGTACATGGTGCTCGTGCCGAAGTTGTCCATGAACATGGACACCTTGAACGGCGAGTTGCCGTTCTCGTCGGCCAGGTAGTAGCTCTCGACGGTGTCCGGCGTGGCCGGGTCGTCTCCGTTGCGCTGCACCAACTGGAACGGCGCGTACGCCATCAGCGCATACGGCGGCTCATAGTCGCCAGCGGAGCTGCCCAGACCGAAGTAGGTCACATAGCGACGCGACTCCCCGGCGTTAAGCTGCTCCGGCTTCCAGTACACTGCGTAGGCCCAGTCCTCACCGAGGATCGAGGCCCGCGAGTTCGTGGACGGGTAGTACTGCAGGTCGGCCCCGATGTTGCGCATCTGCCCCCACGAGACGGCGTCCGGCATCCCTCCGGAGGAGTCCGCGATGCCTGGGTCCGTCACCTCGCTGGTGTTCAGCACGCCGCGCACCGCGACGTTCGGCGAAGAGGGATCGTCGTACGCGACCCACCGGTCCGGAAGCGTGTCATCCGCAACCGAGGCGTCGGGGATGGTTCGCTCGGTGTCGAAGGTAGAGCCGTCCGGCAAAACGATAGCCTGCCCATCGAGCGACGAACCGCCGCCAAAGGTCGCGTCAATGAGCACCCGCAGGCCGACGGTGTGCCGCGTGGTGTCCTCGTTGGTGACGATGTACTCGAACTGCACCACGTCGCCGACCACGGTGAGAACCTGCCGCACCCGGATCCACTGGTCGGTCGTGGTGTCGAAGTCCTCCACCGCCGGCACCTGGAACTCGCCGGAGATGTCCCGCACCCCGACCGTCGGTACCAGGGGCCAGAAGCTGATGAGGTCGGCCCGGTCCGCTTCGTCACCCAGGTCCGCTGCCAGGTAGTGCGGATCGTAGAAGAGCCCCACCGTCTCATCCGCCGGGTCCGCGTCTACCGCCACCGTCACTTTGCTGCTGTACTCGTAACCCCAGTCGTCGTCGCTATACTGGTTGGCCACACTCGCGAGCAGCCTGTTCTCGTCCCCGGTCCGGGTCGGGTTGCCGCCGTACGGAGCCAGGCTTGAAGTCTGGATCTGGAACCGGCCCGCTGGCTGGTACATGTACGTGCGCGACGTGGTGCCGAACGTCATCAGCGTCGGCAACTCCATGCGCAGCTTGATCATCGCATGGCTGATCGTCGGCACATCCGACGTCACGAACGTCGGTTGGTTGCCCACCTGCCCCCAGGCGCCCGTGAGCGCACACAGACCTCCGAGCATGAGCGCAAGAGCCGGACGGATCGGGCAGCGGTTTCGGTTGCGGTACACAGCTTCAGCTCCTCTCGGCGCTCAACGCCTAGCGGCTCACGCTAAAGGGACGGATGGTCTGGACGCTCTGGCCGTCCGTCGCACGAGCCGTGATGCGAGCCAGATATCTCCCCGCGGGCACCCGCGTTCCCCTCTCGCTCTGGCCGTTCCACAGCAACGTCTGTGTCGTCCCGGGCGCCGCCGTCCGCTCCCCCAGGTTGCGGATCAGGACACCCGATATGTTGCGGATCTCCACCGCGACGTTGGCCTCGCGGCTGACGGTGTAGGCGAACACCGTCTGACCCGAGGTCATCGCCGCCGCCGATACGCCGCTCACCACGAGTGCGTTGCTGGCCGCCGCATCCGCGACGACCTGTAGGTGGCGCACGCCCGCTTCTGCCATCGTGAAGGTATACCCCGTGGTTGTCCGCATGTAGACGCTGCTCCCACTGTCCTGGTCCACCAGGCGCAGGCTCACGTCCCGCGGCACGCTGGAGTTCAGAGACGGCCACGAGACCGTGACCGGCGTGTCCGCCAGCCGGCACGACACGGACACATCCCATGTCTGTCGGGTGGACACGGCGCTGCGCACGTCCTTGGCCAGGTTGCCCTCGCTCGCCGGCATGTACAGGCGCAGCGTGTCCACCAGCGCCGGCGGCTCAGCGACATCCAGGCCGACGTCGTAGCCGGCCGTGGCCGCGGCGGCCACGCCGAGGTAGTTGGCGGGATCCTCATACTTGCCCGCGACGGCCTTCAACTGCAGCGTCCACCGGCTCGCGCTGGGCGCCGACGACTGCGCTGACGTCTTGGCCGAAGACTGCCGCTTCGTCTTCGTGCTCGCCGTTGTGCTGCCGGTGTTGTAGACGATCAGCGTGGCGTCCTTCAGCACGTGCACCCAGTAGCCGGTCAGCGGGTCCATCGTGGACTGCGTCGGGTCGGAGTCGAAGCTGTAGTAGCCGCCGCCCGTGGTGCTCACGTAGTCGAAGAGCACACCGTCAGTCACCGGGTCCCCGTCGGGGTCTATGGCCTCGCTCAGGTCCTGTCGCCCACTGTCACTGAGGAACTCGACACTCCCCCAGTCTACGTAGCTCCCGTAGGGGTTGCCGATCAGGTTCCAGCCGCGGGGGGCGCCGGTGCCGTAGACCAGCGAGATGTTGTAGCTATCGGCGGTGACACCCTTGCCACTGGCCGACAGCGTGCCGGTGGAAGCCAGACTCAGGAAGTACCCCAGGCCAGCCGGGGGATCCGACACCAATTCGTCCGGCGGCTCGAAGCTGGCGTACTCGTCCGGCCAGATGTGATACTTGCTGGTGCGGCTGTCGCTCGGCACCCATCGCACCAGTGCCACCTGCTCAACGGTGACCCCGAAGACCGTGCTGGGCCAGTCATCAATCGTCAGGTCGGGGTACGGCAGCGCGATGATGTGCAGCCCGGTGCTGACGGTCTGCGTGGTGATGCGGAAGTTTGAGACCGCGATCTCCGAAGCGTTCCCCGCCAGATCGCTCCCCTGGATCTGCAGCCTATGGAGCGTGCGCGTCAGCCCGCTCAAGCCGAAGGTCAAGTCACCGGTGCTACTGTCGAAGGTGTAGTTCGTCACCAGCGTGGTGTCCCCCGGCACACCGTCGGTCACGATCTGAGTCCCATCCAGCCACACCTGGATCGTGTCCGGATCCACGCCGTTGGCGTCCTCGACGGTGGCCACGACGCTCGGCGAGGCCATCGTGATCGTCGAGTTGTTGACCGGGTACTCGATGGTTACCACCGGCGCCTCGCCATCCGAGCTGGCCCCCACCCGCAGGGAGACGCGGCCCAGCCCGTACCCATTCACATCCGTCGCGGGGATGTCGCCTGGCACGCTGTACGTCCGCGCCATCTGCTTGAGCAGCATCCGCACCGTCGTCGCGCTGCGGCTGTCATCCTCCGAAATGAGCAGAGCGGCAGCCCCCGCCACGTGCGGCGCAGCGGCCGAGGTCCCGGTAAACGGCACATAGCCGGCGAGCGACGTGGTCACGGCGTCCGGGCCCACAATGTTCGGCTTGTCGCTGCTGCCCAGCGAACCGCGGGAGCTGTACGGCTCCAACTCGTCAATCGCGATGCCCGTGTAGCCCGTCACGACCAGATTGCTGCCGCGCGTGGCGCCCACTGCGTACGCACCGCTCGCCTCGGCCGGAATGGCCAGGCTGTCCTCCGAGTGCTGCAGCGAGGTCTCGATGTCATACTCGGGGGTGTAGAGCTGGAACCTGTCAGGCGTGCTGCCCGCTAGGGTAGACATCCGCTGCAGCTTGAGCCGGTATGTGCCCGCTGTGCCGATGTAGGCTACCAACTCCTCTTCCGGCACATCGTCCCCGTTCTGCGTGACGGCCGAGCGCGCGATGATGGCGCCGCTGCTATCGAGCAGCACCAGGTCGTAGTCGTTCGACGTCTGTGTGCCGGCGTTCTCGTACCACGACAGATACACGTCGAACACGCCGGCGTTCAGGGCGAAGCTCATCGTGTCCTTGGTGCCGCTGAACTCCAGGTATGTGTCGCTGTTGGTGTCCGTCCAACTGCCCTGCCAGTGGCGCTGGGCCCAGTTCCCCGCTGAGTTCACCCACAACACGCCGGCAGCGTTAGCGTCGTTGACCGCCTGCGACACCTCGTGCGTGCCGTCGAAGGGGCCGGTCGCGATCCCCAGTGACATGTTGGCGACATCGAAGCCCTGGGCCGCAACATACTGCGCCGCATCCACCACGGACTCGACGGTGTCCACGAGGATGAGCGTCATGTCGCACTCTTCAGCCATGTCGGCAACGATCTCGGCCACCGCGGCGCCATGGCTGCCGCTGCCCAGAGCCGCACCAGTGGTCCCCAGGCGGAGGTCCACCAGATCGGTCGTCGTATCAACCGGCACTTCTGTTGTGCTCAGGCTGTTGAACCCCGTATCAATGATGGCGACCTTCGCGCCATTGCCATAGATGCCCGCGAGGTGGAAGGCCGTCGCGTTCGTCAACTGCACGCCCTCGCTGTCTGCTGCCCCGTACCCCTGCATCGGGAACACTCGCTGGGTGGGCCGCACCTGCGCAACCTGCGCGAGCGACGCGATCGCGGCCAACTGGTCGACCGGTACCATCGCCTCGACACAGCGCCCGTGGCGGCTGTGGGGAGTGATCCCAAAGCGGCTCAGGCCCGTGGCGGCGGCGGCGGCCTCGCTGCGGAACATGATGTCCACGCCAACTTCGTTACCGCGCGTGATGAGCCCGAGCCGACTGACAGCCGAAGTGCTGACGCTGCCCACCGTCGCGCCCGCGGCCAGTGACCGCAGCGGCCCGGCCAGGTCCTGAACGGCCTTCGACTGCGGCCATGCTCCCGCGGCCAGGACCAGTGCGACGATACTGAGGGCGAGCCGGCTGCAGGTTGATCCTCGATGATGGCTCACGCGAACGCCTCCTCCCGAAACGGGGCCACTGGCCCTCCCCCTCCACACCGATGCGCCGAACTGGATGTGCTTCACGTCCACACTCCATGTTACCCCGGGTAGGCTTCCCCGGTGACCCGCGATGCGACCCATTCCCAGTATGCCCGCAAGAACCCGTACCAATCGCTGTCAGCGGCGAACGTCAGCCGCTCGTAGGCGGGTGGGACCGCCTCCACGGTGCGCGGGAAGTAGATACCCACGCCGCTGAGGCTCTCCACTGTCGGGGTCACGCCCGACCAGCGCCCGATGATGCTTGACTTCACGGCTTCCTGCAGTCTCACGGCGCCGGCCTGCAGGCTCTCATCGGGCGCGTGCCGCGCCAGTCCCGCGGCAAACTCACCCAGATCGCACAACTCCTGGCGACGCCCCCACGTGTGCGCCTGGCTACGGGCCAGGGTGACTACATGCCCATCCCGTGCCATCTGTGCGCGCCACTGGGCAGCCACACCCCGCAACTCCTCCACAACCGCCGTCAGCCTCGATGTCTCCAGGGACACCAGCGCCGCCTCGCGGCTGCCCCCTGTCATCCCCAGCCGTGCCGCCTCAGCCGCCACCGCCCGGGGCCCGTCGTGCCCGCGTCTGCTCAGGGCCTCATCCCACCTCAGGCCGGGGCTATACACGAGCCCTGGCGCGGCCGAGATGTACCGCGCGCACTGCCGCAAGTCCCACAACTTCTCAAGGGCGCCGCTGAAACACATGTCCAGTCCCAGCACATCCAGCGGCTGCCCGCGCTCCTGCACACTGGCCGCCAGTGTCTTCCCCAGCTCGCCGCTGTCCATCCCCAGGCCCTGGTCGCCGTCCAGAACTCCCCCGCCATGCTTCACGATAAGGAGCATGGCGTACCGCGCGGGATGCAGACGGAGAGCGGTCGTTGCCGCTCGCCCGATCGCCTCCGCCGCCCCGTCGGTGGCGCGTCGCCCGCCCTCACGCCAGCCCTGCTTGTCAAGCATCAGGAGGCGGCTCGTCACTCGTCCCGGGCGCCCCGCCTCATCCTCCAGCCGCAGCACCGCCAACGGCACACCCGACCGACGACACACGACCGCCATACGGTGCTGATACCCATCCGCCGCCACCGTCAACCCGCCCCGTGTGTCCAGGCAGACCAGCACCGTCCATTGTGGCTGCGCCTCGGCGCCGGAGGGAGACACCCCCGCGGCCACCGAGGCTAACAGCGCCAGGCCCCAGCAAAGTACACGTA
This sequence comes from bacterium, assembly GCA_021372615.1. Lineage (NCBI taxonomy): Bacteria > bacterium. The sequence goes on from JAJFUB010000059.1 coordinate 10,832, forward strand.
CGGCGATTAGCGCTTTCTCCTGTCACTACCCCACCACGACGGGTGGCGCGACGGCACCTTGATCGTCCCGGACCCGGAGGACTTCGTCGTGGCACCCGATCCCTTGGCGCCGTTGGTGGTCCTCACGGCATCCGGCTCGGTCGGCGGGGTCTCCGCGGTCGTGAAGCTGCGCATGCTGCTATACAGCCACTGCCGCACACCCGTCAGCAGGCTCAGCGGCATGATCGGGTCGCTCGACTGGTGCGCGCCGACCCGCCACCAGTAGGTCGTGGTTCCCTCGAAGTCCTTGATGTCTGCGCTGAGGATGGTCGAGCCCGTGTCGCGCACCAGGGTGCTCTGGTACAGCGGGGTGCCGACACCGCTGGCGTCGTCACTGCCGAACACCTGCACACGGTACTCGTTGGCGCCCTCCGACGGCTTCCACGCGAAGGTGACCTTGTCGGTCGGCTGGCTACTCGAGCCATTCGCCGGGGTCGAGAGTATCGGCGACGTGAAGAAGGTGACCGGGCCGCCCGTGTTGCTCGGCTCGCTCAGGATGCTGTCATCCGGATCGGTCTCAATGTCGGGCTCGGTCAACTCCTGCGACGTGTCGGCTGCGGGCGGGTTATAGCCCGGGTCTGTCAGTGGCTCGATGACCCGCTGGACACGGTAGTAGTATGCCGTACCCTCCTCCAGCGCCTCGTCGTTGTAGGACACCGTGACGCTGCCGTCGGTCTCATCATCGTCCTCAGGGTACGTAAATGTGATCTCGTAGTCCTCGACCACCCGCGTCTCGAAGGGTTCGTCATCCCACGAAGTCAGGTTGGTGGCCTTGATGGCCTCAACCAGGTTCGCCGCGATACACGAGAAGCCGGCACTCATGGCTCGGAAAATCAGCCAGCCATGCGTCTTGGCCTTCGAGGTGCTGTTGGTGCTGATCGTCAGCCGCACCGAGGGGTCGTCGCCCGGGGTTCTCTGCACCAGGCCGCACTTGACGTTGGAGCCGCTGGCCGTCGTCGGTCCGGTCGCCACGGCGACCAGGCCCAACAGCAGCAGTGCGGCCGCGACCAACTGCACCCCCGACTTGATCTTCTTCTCCCGCGCTACCGCCTGCTGCGCGGATACCGGCTTGTAGATGCGGTACAGACGGTCGCCGGTGCTCGGCGCCGCCCCCTCCACCGTCCGCGCCACCGCCATGTCGGACTCGATGTCCGTCAGGCGAATGATGCCGATACGGCGCATGATGACCTGCTCGACATCCGGCTGCCACGTCGGCCGCATCACCAGCAACTCGCTGCCGACCAATAGCCCGTCGTCCGTACCCAGGTTGATGTTCACGGTCCCCTGGTCGTCCACCAACTGCACCGTCCCCCGGCGCACCGTGCTGCTGAGCATCTTGCCCACGGCGTCCTCGGCCGCCGCGCGTAGCGCCTCATGCGTCACTGCCGCCACATCACCGGTGAAGCCCGGCACCGTCTTCGTCTCGATGGATGAGTTCGCACCATCCAGGTACTCGCCGATGCCTACATCCAGCAGCATCAGGTGCAAGCTTGCGCGGGCCCGTCCGCTCTTGGCGTCTACGGCTAGCGAGGACAAAGTGCCGACCAGCACCTTGTCAGCATGCAGCCGCTGCCCAAGACGCGCCTGCTCGGCGGTGGACAGCGGCGGGGTCAGGCGGAGCGCCGCCAGTTCCCGCTCCAGGTCAGTCGTCGAGATGACGACGTATTCCTTGGAGTCTTCCAGGGCGAGAGCCGCCGCCGCCGTCGCCTCACGCATCAGCGCTGTGCCCGCGCGTCCCGTCCCATCCTGGAACGGTACCACGGCCACGGCAGGGACGTTCTGCCCGGCCGTCTGCGCTTGCGCCGGCATCAGGAAGAAGCTCTGCGGGGCGAGCATCACCGTCACCAGAATGTACGATATCGCTCGGCTCACCGTGTTCCGACGTAGCTGCTGCATTGGGGCTGCTCTCCCTCCGACAGATCTCGTGCGCCTAGGCGCTGGCTGTGCGGCTGCACGGCCGCAGTATAGCACAGACTCTTGCGGGGCCGCAAAGCTCTGACGCCCGCCGAGTCCAAAGGTCCCGAAGCTACCGGCTCTGTATGCTCAAGGGCAAGACTGCCCGGCACTCCTGCCCGCTCTCGGTGCGGGCGGTCACCGTCACCAGATACCGCCCGGACGGCACGCGCAGGCCCCGCTTGTCCCGGCCATCCCACAGCAGCGTGTTGACCCCGGCGGTCTGCGCTGCCGCAGTCGTGATCTGCCGGATCTGGCGCCCCGCGATGTTCGTGATGTTCGCCTCCACGCTGGCCGGGCGCGACAGCGTGTAGCTGATCGCTACGCCGGCCGACGTCTGAGCCGCGACCTGCGGGCTGATCGTCAGTTGCCCCACTCCGGCGGCCGACACCGTCAGGGTCAGCTTCCGCGGCTGGTTCGAGGCCTCAAACACGAAGCCCGTGCTCGTCCGCATGTACACCCGACGCCCCGTCAGCGTATCGGTCAGCACGGGTCGCACCGTGTTCGGCAGGGACGACAAGTCATCCCAGGTCAGGGCCACGCGCGCGCCCACCTGATTGGTGTACACCGTCAGGTCCCAGGTCGAGGAGATGCCGGACGGACGCACGTCCACTGCATAGTCACCGGGGTTCTTCGTCCAGTCCCGGTTGTCAATGGCCGTGTACACGTACGGTCCCATTGTCGGTGCCGGCGGCTTGAACTCGTCGAGAGCGAAGTCACAGCCGTCAGTCGCCCCGCTCGCCCACCCGAGATAGGTGGCCGTGTCCTGCATCTCGCCCACCTTGGTCTTCAGGCGCAGCAGCCACCCGCTGGACACCTCGGGCGTCGTCTGCGCGACCTTGGTCCCGGCCGCGAGGGCTCCCGACGACTCGCTGAGGATCAGCGAGCACGGCGCGTTCGTCTTCAGCCAGTAGCCCGTGTACGGTGACAGCACGCCGACCGTCTGGTAGCCGCCCAGCACATACACATACAGCGAGGACCCGACGATACCCTCGGACAGGGCCTGCTGCAGCGTGTAGGTCGTCCCGCCTTCCTTGACCTTCGCTGTGTAGATGTCAATCTGCTTCTGGTACGGGCAGCCGATGAGGTTCCAACCCGAGTCCAGCGGGAGAGTTACCGGATCTTCCGCCGCCAGCCCCTCCTGCGACAACTCCGCCTTGGCGCTCAGGTTCATCCAGTAGCCCGTGCCGATGCGGAAGTGGTCGGCCGGAGCCTCCGGGTACATCGCGTAGCTCTGCAGTCCGGTCTGCCACGTCGCCATCTTCCACGTGCTGCTCGTGAGGCCCAGCAGGTCCTGCGGGTCCTCGCCGCTGTAGTCCCACGGGAACGACACGAGCTGCAGGCCCGTCGGGAACGTGTGCAGGCTGTCCATGGCGAAGTTGACGCCCGTTGCCGTCACGCCGCTCTCGATCTGCACCGTGCGTGAAGCCGGCGTCGGGGTGAACCCGCTGGCCTCGGCCGTAACCGTGACCGTTCCGGTGTCCACGTCGGCGATCTCGTAGTTGTACTGGACACCGCTGATGGTCTTCACGACGCTGCCACTGGTGGTTGTGGACGCGATCTCCTCTTCGCCGAAGAACACGTGGATGGTCACACCGCTGACGAACGACCCGCTGCCGGAGGTGACGACCCGCCCGACGATGCTCCCGCCCGGCTGCGGCTGCAGCGCGAAGGCCAACGTCTCGGTGGCCGCCGGCGCGATCGTGACGGTCTGCGACGCCGAAGCCTGGTAGCCGGACGCCGAGGCCGTGACCGTGTAGGTGCCCGGCGCCAGGTCCTGGCTGGCGAACCCGGCGTCGTCGGTGTAGATCGTCGTGGTCTCGCTGGCCGCGCTCACAATCGCCACGGCGGCATTGCGGATCTTGTCCGTGGTCTCGGCGTCGGTGACAGTCACTTCGAGCTTGCCATCGGCGGCATCGAGCTGGAAATCAGCCGTCGTCGTATCACCCGCGTTGACCGTGACATCCTGGCTCTTCTTGCCATACAGAATGGCCGTGCCATCGGCAGTGACAACGTAGTTGCCCTCGGGTATCGAGCCCAGCGTGTAGCTGCCATCCGCACCGGTCTTGACCGAAGACGGCAGCGTCGGCACGGTCCCGGTGTAGTCATCCGGCACGGCGATGGCCACCGTGACACCGGCGAGCGGGTCGCCGGTGGCGGCCGAAGTCACCTTCCCGGTGACAGCCCCCGGCTGCGCGCGCTTGGTGGTGAAGTCCACGGTCCTGGGAATCTGGCCACCGTGGACGTACTGTGCGTCATGGTGGTCAATCTCATACCCCGGTCGCGTGGCCTCCAGCACATAGTGCCCCGGCGCCAGGCCCTGCATGATGTACGTGCCATCCGTCTGGCAGCGCACTGCGTATACGACCTCGCCGTTGTCCAGCGCCGACACGATCGGCGCCGGGTCGTTGATGGGCTGCCCGCCATCGCTGATGGACAGAACCTTCCCCTGGAAGCCGCCCGTCCGCGCCCAGCACAGCGCGTTGTGCATCAGGTGGCTGCGCGCGTTGCGGCAGTGCGCGCCCGTGACTTGCGAGCTGGTGTGGTACCCCCGGTTGAACTGCTCGAACCCCGCCGAGAGGTACACCACCGTACCGCCATTGATGCTCGCGTCGGCATACCGTACGCCTACCGTGAGGCCGTTGAAGTTGCTGGTGTTGTTGCCCGCCGTGGCGCCATATATCTTGATCGAGCCATTCGCCTCGATGGCATCGGGCCGCATGGACCAGTCCGAGCAGTCGTGGAAGTCCGACTGCGGCGTCCCCGACGGCGGCGGCATGAAGTTCCAGGAACTGTTGATGGGTATGGGGTCATCGCAGGAGGCGAGCCAGTTACCCAGCTCCTCCAGGTCGCCGGCATGGCCCCCGGCGGCGCCCCAGGCGTCCTGGGCCACCACGTCATTGGCGAGGCCGGTCAGCCCGAACCCCAGTGAGGTGTTCTGAATGCGCCACGTCTTCCCCAGGAAGTTCAGCCACAGGCTGACGTTGCCGCTGATGTTGTCCGAGACGAAGTTGGCCCGGAGCGTGTTGGCCAGGAAGGTGTTGGTGCGTGTGCCGTTCATCGTGAGCGCCCACGCCAGGTCCTCGCCGCAGATAAACAGACGCCCCCCGCGTTGCACGAACGAGGCCACGGCCGCCTGCGTTGAGGCGTCCATGATGCCCCCGTCAGCGATCCAGACGTCGCCGGTGTGCGGGGTGGCCCACACGACGGCGCGGTCCGCCACCGGCACGGCGCGATCCGCCGTCACGCCCAGGCTGCCCTCTTCGTCGAGCTTGGCGGGGTCGAGTTGGTACTCGATCGTCGGCAGGTAGTACTGGTAGACGCTCGCGGGCACCGCCCCCCGGCACAGGATGCGCCAGGTGTCATATTCACAGTTGGCGTAGCAGTCACTGATGGTGTCGTAGTCAATCATGCCCGCCATCGTCGGGTACGTGCTGGGGTTGTACGTGTAGTAGCTCTCTACCGGGTACGCGGCGCAGTAGTCGTTGTTCCAGCCCAACAGGGCCAGGAAGCTCTGCCCCTCGCAGTAGTCGTCCACGAACAGGATGTTATGCGTGGGCGAGAACATGTGCGTTGAGAAGCCGTAGACATCGTCGTAGGTCAGCGAGTTGCCGGAGTCATCCGTCACCATGATGTCAATGATGTAGTCTTTGCCACCCGCGACCGCCTCGGTCGTCCACGTGCCCTCGAACGTTCCGTCCCCGTTGTCGTCAAACAACTCGCACTGCCCCACCCGCGTGCAGTCGGTCTCCAGCCAGCGCTCGCCGTCGTTGTAGTTGACGTCGAAGGACTCGTCCGACGTGACCAGGTATTCCTTCTGGTCCGGGTCCTTGATGTACGCCATGACCTGCTGGATGTTGCTGGCCTTGTCGTAGACCGGCACGGAGATGGTCACATCATCGCCGGCCGCCGCCAGACGGTTCACTACCGTCGGCAGCGCGGTCAGCAGCGGCGGAACCTGATCGTCCTGCTGCATCGCCCAGATGTCCGATGAGCCAGCCCGCGTGGAGGTGAAGCAGATGCGCATCGGCGTGGAGTCGATCTCCAGCGTCCACGTCGGATCGGTGTCGTCTGCGGTATCTTGATTGCCCGGCGCGGTGTTGGAGACGAGCGTCGTGGCGGCCCCGTTGGCTTCGCCCGCCTGGCCCATCGTCCAGATGTTGAAGTCCGGGGTAGTGTCGTTCCCGTCAACCGGGCGGTCGGAGGCGAAGGCGATCTCCGTGCTGTTCTGGCGCCACGCTGGTTGCTTGTCGTTGACCGTCGCCTGCTCATCGCCATCGCTGAGCTGCTCGACGTCGGCGGCGTCAGGCGTGACGCTGTAGATGCGGCTGATGCCCGCGTTCTCACGCGTGAAGGCGATGACCTTGCCGTCCGTAGACCAGGCCGGATCGCTGTCGTTGGTTGCTCCGGGAGTGAGTTGCACCGGGTCGGCGGCGCCGGTGGAGATGATCTTGTAGATGTCCCAGTTCCCGTTCACATCGCTCTGGAACGCGATGTAGTTGCTGTCGGGAGACCAGGTGGGGTGGCGCTTGTTGCCTGCGCCAGTGGTGATCTGGGTGACGATCGTGGGATCGGCGACTTCCAGCGTGAAGATCTGCCAGACGCCGCTGACCTTGCTGGCAAAGCAGATCAGGCGGCCACCGGGATCATAGACCGGGTCCACCTGGTCGCCGGCTATGTCCCTGATCTTGTACTGCTCGCTACCATCTGAACGCATGATCCAGATGTCGTAGTCGGGGTCGGTGGGCAGAGTCGCGTCAATCTGGCCGTTGGCGTCCGCGTCCTCCCCGTTGCTGCAGAAGACAATCCGGTTCTGCGTCGAGCCGGGAGAAGCGTTCGGGTACGCCTCGGTCGTGCCGGTGGCGCTGGGGGTGAGGTTGTCGTCCGGGTCAGGCCCCGAGGCCTGCCGGGTCGTCACCGTCTCCCGCATCATGATCGGGGGGGTGGGGAGCGTATGGCCGAAGACAGGGCGGGCCGCCGGATCGCTGGTTACCAGGCTCAGCCCGTTGACAGGCAGCAACGGTCCCACCGCGCGCTCTGAGCGCTTGGCGTACAAGGCCCCGGCGGACAGGAGGCAGAGGATGATGAGGGCGGAGAGCAGGATAGGGACCGGGGACCGAAGCTGGCCCTTCCTCAAGCGAATCACTCCCTTGGCGGGTGCTGTGAAGAAGTGTTGCTGACGCCTACCGGGCACAGCGGCTGCCTTGCGCGCAGGTGGGCACCAAGGCGATGGCGTGTTCGCTCCCACGTCAGCTACCCGCGACGCGGCTCCGGAGATAAACACCCCTCCATGGGCACACTCGCGACCACTCGCACGGGACCTCTTCCGTCCCTGCGCCGCGAGCCGAGAGCGCCCCGCTGGACAACCGTTGGCATTATAACACCCGACTCCGTCTTTGACAAGCACGTCAACTGGCCCTCGCCTGGACGCCCAAGCCCGTCGCGCTCATGCCTTCGTGCACCATCGGGCAGCCTCGCCGACAGGTGTTCGTCAGGCCTTCCCGGGGCGCCAGACGCCAACACAGGTCCCCCCACGGTTCGCGGAGTCTGCGCTCTGTGTTCAAACAAGCTGGTTCCACAGATGTTCCACCTGCGCCCGCAATTCGTCGCGGTCCCCGCCGTTCTCAATCACATAGTCCGCCGTCGGGCTGTCCAGGCCCAGGCGGCGGTGCGCCGCCAGCCGCTTGCGGCCCCCCTCCTCACCCATGCCGTCCCGGGCCATCAGCCGCTGCAGCCGCGCCGTCTCGGGAGCTGTCACGAGCAGGACCCGGTCCACGAGCGGCCGGGCCCCCATCTCCTCCAGCACTGCCGACTCCACCACCGCCACCCGCACACCCTCGTCCCGCCACTGCTCCAGGCGGCGCCGCAGCGCCGCGGTCATCAGGGGGTGAACAATGCCATCCAGCCGACGCCGGGCCGCCTCATCACGGAATACCAGGTCGCCCAGCTTCCGTCGTTGCAGGTTCCCCGCGGCATCAAAGAACTCCTCGCCGAAGGCCTCCCGCACCTGCTCCAGGGCCGGCTGGCCGGTGGCCAGCACTTCCCGCGACAGTGCGTCAGCAGCCATGGTCCGCGCCCCGTGCTCCTCCAGGAGGCGCAAGACCTCGGTCTTCCCTGCCCCGATGGGCCCCACAATGCCGATCACAAGCATGTCTTCCCGCCCCTATGCGCCGACCGGGGCAGGCATTCCTGCCTGCCCCGGAGACATTCACCTACCGTCTGCGGGGGGCACGTGGCGCCTGCCCCGCGCCTGTCGCCTTACTGCTCGTCCGACGAGGTCTCCTCGCTCGCGGGCGTACCCGCCTCGGCCTCAGGTGCATCGGAGGGGATATCCAGGCCCTGCAGCAGGTCGCCGAAGCGGTCGCCCAGCGTGACCGGCGCCTGCTTCTGGCTCTTCATGTAGTCCCGGTACTCCTGGCGCTCCTTCTCCTGCTCGGCGGCCGACAGGGACAGCGTCATGCGCCGGGCCTCGACGCGGATGTCGTTGATGCGCAGGTCCACGGCCTGCCCGACCGACACGACGTCGTTGGGGTCGTTGATGCGGCGGCTGCTCATCTCGGAGATGGGAATGAACCCCTCGATGCCGGCCTCATCAAGCTGGGCGAAGGCGCCGGTGCGCACCACCCGCGTGATCCGTGCCTTGACCATCTGGCCGGGCCGCAGCTTCCGTGCCGCCTCTTTCCAGGGATCGGGCAGGATCTGCCGCCGTGACAGGGAGATCTTCTCTGTCTCGGGGTTGATCTCCAGCACCGTGACGGTGATCGTGTCGCCGACCTTGAGGACCTCGGAGGGGTCCTTGATGCGCGTCCAGGACATCTCCGACACGTGCAGCAGGCCGTCCACACCGCCCAGATCCACGAAAGCGCCGTACTTGGTGAGATTGCGGACCTTACCCTCGACGACGGCTCCCTCCTCCAGCTTGGCCAGAGTCTCTCCGCGGCGCTGCTCGCGCTCTTCCTCAACCACCTGGCGGTGGGAGAGGATGACCTTCTTGCTGCGCCGGTCGGCCTCCAGCACCTTCAGGCGCAGGGACCGCCCCACATAGCGCTCCAGGTTGCGCACGTCGCGCGTGCCCACCTGCGAAGCCGGGATGAAGCCCGGGACGCCCACATCCACCCGCAGGCCGCCCTTGACCCGGTCGGTGACCATGGCGTCTACCAGTTCGCCGCTCTCGGCGGCCTCTGCCAGGCGATTCCACGTGCGCGCGAAGTCCGCGCGACGCTTAGATACCTTAATGATGCCAGCTTCGTCATCAATGCGGACGATACACACGTCAATCTTGTCGTCCACCTGGGGCAGGTCCGCCTCGGAGGCGAACTCGCCCCGGGGAATGAGCCCCTCGAGCTTGGCGCCGATGTCCACGCTCACGCCCTCGTTGTTCAGACCGGCTACCAGGCCCGTGACGATGTCGCCGGGCTTGACTTCGGCCGGGCCGGCCTCGGCCAGCTCCGCCCAGTTCTCGACCCCGATTTCCTCTTCCGGCTCCAGGTCGCCAGCTTCCTCTTGCTTGTTCTCGTCGTCCGGCTGCTCGTTCTCGCTGCGGTCCTCGTTGTCGTCGGCAAACATTAGGATGAACTCCTCTCGGTCGCCACTCCGGCGGCCGATACAGGGTGTGAGCGCCCTCGCCAAACGAGAGCGCCAGGCCAGGTTCATAGGGGCGCCCTTGCGGCGCCCGCGCACAAGAAGGAGACCTGCCTGTTGGGCATGAGCATCATGCCCATGGGGCGCGGGCTACAGAGCCCGTGTCCGTACGTCCTGCGGGCCTGCCAGCCCGCGCGGGCGCGGTGAACCGCGTCCCTACTCCACATCCCGCCAGTTCTGTCCCCACGCCACCTCGACGGTCAGTGGCACATCCAGTGCCACGACCTGCTCCATCACCTCGCGCACCAACGCCGCCACCTGCGGCGCCTGCGTGCGCGGCGCCTCCAGTACCAACTCGTCATGCACCTGCAGAAGTAGCCGCGCCTGCGGGAACTGCTCGGCCAGGACCTTCGCCGCCTGCACCATTGCCACCTTCACAATGTCGGCGGCGCTGCCCTGCAGGGGCGTGTTGGCCGCGGCCCGTTCAGCGTAGGCAGCCACCTGCCGGTCGGGCGAGTGCAACTCCGGCATCGGCCGCCGGCGGCCCAGCAGCGTCGTCACATAGCCCTGGCCGCGCGCCTGTTGCACCGTGCCTTCCATGAAGGTCTTCACCGACGCCAGCGACCGGAAGTAGTGATCAATGAACTCCTGCGCCTGGGAGCGCGGGATGCCCAACTCCTTGCTCAGCGCCAGCGACCCCATGCCATAGAGCACCGCGAAGTTCACGGTCTTGGCAGCCCGCCGCATCTCGGCAGTGACCTGCTCGGGCGCGGTGTCGAAGATCATCGCCCCGGTGCGCCGGTGGACGTCCTCGGACTGCCGAAAGGCCGTCACGAGGTTCTCGTCCCCGCAGAAGTGCGCCAGCAGGCGCAATTCGATCTGCGAGTAGTCCGCCTTGATGAGCACATTCCCCGGGTCGGCGATGAAGCAGCCGCGGATCTCCCGGCCGGCTTCCGTCTTGATCGGGATGTTCTGCAGGTTGGGCCCCCGACTCGACAGGCGCCCCGTGGCCGTCACGGTCTGCTCTAAGGTCGTGTGGACGCGCTGGGTGCGCTGGGCCAACTCCCGGAGCAGCCCCGCCACGTACGTGGACCGCAGCTTCGCCAGCTCGCGGTAACTCAGAATCCGGGCCACGACCTCATGCTCGGGGGCCAGTTCGTCCAGCACCGCGGCGCTGGTGGACCACCCCGTCTTGGTCTTCTTGCCGCCGGGCAGGGCCAGCTTCCCAAACAGCACCTCGCCCACCTGCTTGGGGGAGTCGAGGTTGAACTCGCAGCCGGCCAGGGCGTGGACCTCCGCCACCATGCGCTCCAGATCGCCCTGCAGTTGCGCGTCGAGGTGCTGCAGGCGCGGCACATCCACGGCGATGCCGGTCCGCTCCATCTCGGCCAACACGCCCACCAGCGGCATCTCCACCTCGGCGAACACCGACAGGACCTCCTGCCGGTCAAGCTGCTCGAGCAGCACCCCGCGCAGGCGCTCGACGGCCATGGCCTCCACCGCCGGGCGCACCTGCCAGACGGGCAGATCCCCGGGCAGGTCTGCGTCCTTCTGCGGCACCCACCAGCCCAACTCCGCCGCCGCCAGCAGCATCACGCTGTGATCGGGACGCTGGGGCGCCAGCAGGTAGTCGGCGATCTCCGCGTCAAAGTCATAGCCCGCCAGCGTCGCTGGAGCGTCCCACAGCGCCCGAGACGCCTCCTTCAGCCGCGCCCCCCACTTGGGCAACGCTGCATCCTCGAGGACCTCGCGCAGGCACTCGGGCAGACCCGGCTGCTCCTCGTCGAACAGGCCCTGCGCCGCTGTCGGCTCGGCTGGCGCCTCCGGCAGCGGCCACAGCCAGGCCCGCGCCGGGTCGGCGCACAGGGCCAGCGCCCTCTCCCCCTTCGGCCCGACCGCCGGCGCCAGCGTCAGGTGCTCGACCTCCCGCGCCCGGCGGCATAGCTCCGCCAGCGCCGCCTCATCGGCCAGTCGGACGTCCCCCTCCCAGTCATGTCCCCAGTGGCCGGTACGCTCCAGCAGATCGCCGAACTCCAGCCGCGCAAACAGCCGCCGTGCGGCTGCCGCGTCCGGGCCGCGCCATGCCATCTGCTCGTCCGTGATCTCTACCGGCACATCGGTGACGATGCGCGCCAGTTGCCGCCCCAGCAGTGCTGACTCCCGGCCCGTCTCCAGCTTTCGCCGCAGCGACTCCTGCTTCACCTGGTCCAGATGGTCGTACAGCTCAGTGACGCCACCGAACTCCTGCAGCAGCTTTGCCGCGCCGACGGGCCCGACCCCGGCGATCCCCTGGATGTTGTCCGACGGGTCCCCGGCGAGCGCTTTGAGGTCGGCAATCAGCTCCGGCCCCACGCCGTACTGCTCGCGCACGGCGGCCGCGTCGTACACTTTGACATCGCTCATGCCCTTCAGCGGCGCCATCACGGCAATGCCGGGCTGGATAAGCTGCACCATGTCGCGGTCGCCGCTGACGATGAGCACCTCGCGATCGTGCTCGCGCCCGCGCACGGCGAGCGTGCCGATCAGGTCGTCCGCCTCGACGCCGCTGACTTCAAGCCAGGCCAACCCCAGGGCGTCCACCACCTCCCGGGCCAGGTCCATCTGCGCCCGCAGCTCAACTTCGGTCTCCTTCCGCGTTGCCTTGTACGTGTCCGTCATCTCATGGCGGAAGGTCGGTCCGGGGCCGTCAAAGGCCACTGCCACCTGCTCGGGCTGTTCAGCCTCCAGCAGTGGCAGGACCATCTGTACGAAACCGTACACGGCGTTGGTGGGCTGGCCGGCGGAGTTCGACAGGGGGGGCAGCGCGTGATAGGCGCGGTGGATCAGATTGTTTCCGTCAATGAGTATGAGTTTGCTCGACATGATGGGCACGACGGCTCAGCGTTGTCTCTTGGTTCTGTTCCCCGGCAATCACGGGCCATCAGTAGGGCAGGCGGCCTCGCCTGCCCGTCGTCCGGAGCGCGGGCGGGGCCGCCCGCGCTGCTGTAACGGGAATGCGGCGAGCAGAAGCCCGCCGGTCCCGCTCCCTACTCCTCGATCCCCAGGCCCCAGTCCGGCAGCATCAGCAGGGGCCCCCGCAGCGGCGTCTCCGTCCAGTTGCCCGACCCACGCAGGATGCGCCCCAGATCGCTGTGCGTCCCAGCCAGCTCGTCCAGCAGGCCCTTCGCCTGACCGTAGTACTTGACCTTGGGTTCGCCGCGGATGCCGCCGAGCTTCCCGGCCAGCTTCACGGCGTCATGGAAGTTGCCCAGTTGGTCTACCAGGCCGCACTTCTTGGCCTGCGCCCCGGTGTAGATGCGCCCCTGCGCCAGTTGCCGCACCTTCGCCGGATCCATCTTCCGCCCCTCGGCCACGGCATTGATGAACTGTGTATAGATGTCGTCGAGCATGGACACGACGATGGCGCGCTCCTCGGTCGTCATGGGCCGGGAGCCTCGCCCCATCGCCTTGAACTTGCCCGCCGTGATCGTCTCGTCAGTCAGCCCCAGCTTCTTCATCAGGCCGGCGTAGCCGATGCCCCCGAAGATGACGCCGATGCTGCCGGTGAGGGTAGACCCCTGGGCGACGATCTGGTCGCAGCCCGAGGCGATGTAGTACCCGCCGGAAGCCGCGACATCAGTCATGCACGCCACGACCTTCTTCTTCTGGCGCAGCCGCGTGAGTTCCTCGTAGATGGCCGCCGAAGCGGCCGCGCTGCCGCCAGGGCTGTTGATGAGCAGCACCACAGACTTGGTGGCATCGTCATCGCGGGCCTGGCGGATCTGCTGCATGATCCCCCGGGCGCCGGGCGGCCCGGAGAAGAACCCGCCGGCACCGCCGTCACGGATGACGCCCTCGACGGTGATGATGCCCACATGCTCCAGGCTCAGACTCGGGCCATCTCCGAGTTGCGACATGAAGGCGATGGCGACGCCGAACACGACGAAGCCGACGAACACAAGCACCAGTACGAGAATGACCGTCACAACCGGGGAGCGATGGGGGCGCCCGGGCGGCGGCACCTGCGCCACCCAGTGCGGCGGCACGGCGACGCCGGGGGCCTGGGCATAGCCCGGGCGGTAGGGCGGCGGGGGCGCGGCCGCAGGCGGCCCTGGCGGGGGCGGCGCAGCGGCAGCGCCAGAGGGTGCCGCAGGCACCGCCGGCGGCGTGGCCTCGGGTCGTTCGTCAGGCGGCGGCGCGCCACTATCTTGCTGGGTATCGTCAGTCATGGCCCAACACCTCGTGGGCAATCGGCGTGGTAGTCCTGTGAGTGTACCATGCCCCTCTCCTGCGAGCAAGGACGACCTCACCGCCACTGTCCCCGTTCAGCTTGACCCGCGCCCGCCCGCGCCCGTATAATGCCGGCGTGTGCCGGAGTGGCGGAATGGTAGACGCACGGGACTCAAAATCCCGCGAGGCTCAAACCTCGTGTCGGTTCGAGTCCGACCTCCGGCACCATCCATGACGACCCCCGTGGAGGCCCCTCAGGTGGCCTCCACGTTGTTTCCGGCGGCCCGTACGGGCGCCTGACGCCACAGATGATGGCCGAACGCCGCCGCCCTCCGCAGCCGGGGGGCGTCTGCGGTTCTGGGGGCATGGCGCCCGCTGCGATGCGGCTGGCTGCCCGTCCTGCCCCCGTGCCCCGGGAGGCAGGGGAAAGGCCGCCCCCGGCGAACCTCTCTATCGTAGGCCCTTGCCTGATGGGGCGCGCCACCACCGGCGCAGCCACTGCTCTGCAGGCGCCGGATGCCATGTCTCATCCGACTTCACCCTCCCCACGTGCCAGTGGGGCAATGTTGCGCTGAAGGGCGGAAGAGTCAATGTCCATTGCACGACGAGCGGTAGCTGAGTGCGTCGGGACCTTTTGGCTGGTGCTGGGCGGTTGCGGGAGTGCCGTGCTCGCGGCGAAGTTCCCGGAGGTGGGTATCGGGCTGGTTGGGGTGGCGCTGGCCTTCGGTCTGACGGTGCTGACGATGGCCTATGCCATCGGCCACATCTCCGGGTGCCACCTGAACCCGGCGGTGACCGTCGGGCTGTGGGCCGGGAAGCGCGTGCCGGGCCGGGATGTGCTGCCGTACATCCTGGCGCAGGTGATCGGGGGGCTCATCGGCGGTGGGGTGCTCTACTTGATCGCCACGGGCAAGGCCGATTTCACCGTGAGCAGCGGCTTTGCCGCCAACGGCTTTGGCGACCACTCTCCGGGGGGATACGCCCTCGGCGCCTGTCTGCTCACCGAGGTGGTGATGACCTTCATGTTTCTGGTCGTCATCATGGGGGCCACCGACAAGCGTGCTCCCGCGGGCTTCGCTCCCCTGGCCATCGGCCTGTGCCTGACGCTCATCCACCTGATCAGCATCCCGGTGACCAACACGTCGGTCAACCCGGCCCGCAGCACGGGCGTGGCGGTGTTCGCCGCCGACTGGGCGCTGGCGCAGCTGTGGCTCTTCTGGCTGGCCCCGCTGGTCGGAGCGGCCCTGGCCGGGCTGTTCTACCGTCTCGTCGCGGGCGAAGCGGAGGCCTGAGCCACTGACGCCGCGCCACGCGGCAACAGCAGAGGAGTCGCCTGTACGGCCGGCACGTGTACTCCTGCCCGCTGGTGGTAAGGATGCATCGTCTGGTTGCGTTCAGGAAGGGGGATGCCCGTGCTTCGCTGAAGGTATGCCTCGGCCGCCGCGACGGCGACCGACCTGTGGCTGCTGGATCACATCAGGAGAGGATGATGAGCATGAGTCGTCTGCTTCCGGTTGTCCTGCTGGTGAGCCTGCTGGCCTTCGCCGGGTCTGCCCTGGCCCTGGAGAAGCCCACCGTCAACGCCCCCAGTGCCGGGGATACCCTCGGTCCGAACTACGACATCTCGGGCTCCATGCCGTACAAGGCCGTCTTGGTGGTGATCACGGACTGTGTCCGCACGGACACCAACGAGGTGGTCGGGTCAGTGCCGGGGATCCGCCACTGGACCAATGCCAATGGCAGCTTTGCCTTCCGCTGCGCCAGCCCCCGGATCTTCATGGGCGACGACGTGCCGCTGGTGTACCGCGTCCGCTGCTATGAGGTCAGTCGGGACCAGGGCAACGGACCGGAGACCGTCGTGGAGTGCCGCAAGGCCCAGTGACGTCCCCCCATGGCCGGGCCCCTGCCGAGTGCCCGGACCGACCTCGTAGACAACCCGGCGGCCAGCCCAGGGCCGCGCAGCGGTCAGAGTGCATGACCCGCGCCGCGGCGTTGGCTGGCCGCCATGTATCTCCTACGCCCCGCGACTGCCATTCCCCCCGCTGCGCCGCCCGTGGCGCCTGGCCAGGGCGGACGCTCGTCCTGTCGCGTCGAGCCGCGCTGGTTCTACGGCAGATTCCAGTGGACCGCCGTGTTCTTGGCCTCGCCGGCCTTCAGCCACTTGGCGTGACCGTCAGCGAAGGAGTAGTTCGACCCCTCGTTGTGGCGCCCCAGTGACACGCGAGCCCACGGGTTGAAGCCGGTGCTGGCCGACGGACCTGAGGTGCCCCAGGCGTACTGGCAGTCCGGCATCAGGTTCGTGGCCGCCCCGTCGGCGTTCTCGGCCATGGTGATGATCTCGGCAGGCCGCTGCACTTTGGCCAGCGGCACGCCGGCCGCCCCCACATAGTCCAGCGGCGGGTGCATGTTGTAGTTGGGGATGTAGCTGATCGGCCAGTTGGTGAGGCCGTACCAGGGGTCCTTGTCACTGGGGCACGACGTGATCTGAGTGCTCTTGGCGTAGGGCTGGAGCAACTGCGGCCACACGACTGTCGGGAGGACGCAGTACGCAGGCGGATAGACCTCGTCGAAGTCCTGAGCGTACTGCATGATGGCCAGGGCCAACTGCTTGGTGTTGCTCAAACAACTGGCCTGTCTGGCTTTCTCGCGGGCTTTGGCGAACACGGGAAACAGGATCGCGGCGAGAATGGCAATGATGGCGATGACGACCAGCAACTCAATGAGGGTGAAGCCCCGACGCATGGTAGCTCATCCTTTCCGGGATTGGGACACATCCGGTACTATGATACCATGTTTGGGAGTATAGAGAAACGCTAGTCTTTGCGCCGAGGCCACTGATCACCCCGTCGCTCCCTGCTGTGCCTCCTCAAGTTCAGGTGCCCCGGCCCGATATAGGTGGTGTTCGGACCCGCATTCCCGCAGACAAGGTGTGGAGGCGTCCCTGTTGCAAGTGCTCGTAGCCGCTCCCAGTGACCTGACCCGCCGGGCTGTAGCCAAACTGCTGCGTGAGCTGGGCCACGAGGCTGTCGCCGCCGGCTCGGGGGCCGAGGCCTGGCGGCTGCTCAATGTCGCCCAGCCCCCCGCGTTGGCGCTCCTGGACTGGAGTCTGTCGGACCTCAGCGTCGTGACGCTGTGCGCGCGGCTGCGCGACCGCCAGGACGCCCCTTACGCCTACGTGATCGCCATGGGCGCCGGGCAGGGCGGGGATGAGCTGCTGGCGGCCCTGGATGCCGGCGCGGACGACGTCCTGCCCCGCCCCCTGGACCCCTGCACACTCCGGTTGCGCCTGCGCGCGGCTGAGCACATCGTGGCGTTGCACAACGACTTCCGCGAGTCCCGCCAGGCCCTGACGTACAAGTCCACCCACGACGCTCTCACCGGGACGTGGAACCGCGGCGAAGTGCTGGGCATGCTCGAACGCGAGGTGGCGCGCAGCCGCCGCGAGGGCTGGCAGGTCGCCGTCATCATGGTGGACGTGGATCGCTTCAAGAGCGTCAACGACACCTATGGCCACCTGATGGGCGATGCGGCACTGCGCGAGATCAGTACGCGCCTGATCGGCTCCCTGCGGCCTTACGACATCATCGGGCGGTATGGTGGGGAGGAGTTCCTGGTGGTGCTCGGCGGGTGCAGCCCGCGCAATGCCCGCGCCCTGGCCGAGCGTCTGCGCGAGACGGTGGCGTCTGAGCCGGTGAGAGTGGCCGAGGGGGAAGTGACTGTCACCATCAGCATGGGTGTGGCGGCGTGGGAACCCAACGAGTACGGGGATATTCAGGCCCTGCTGCGCGCTGCCGATGTAGCTCTGTATGAAGCGAAGCGGGCCGGGCGGAACGTGGTCCGCACGGCCTGGGAGCACAATCCGCCCCTGGCCAGGGCGGCCCGGGTCGCCTGACGCAGACACTCACGGGCAGGCCCTCCCTCCTGTCCGCAGTGCGATGCCCCTCAACACGCTCAGGGCCTAGCGCCGCAACGTACCCGTCGCACGCGGCCGGCCCTGAGCGCCCTTTTTTCCCCCCTCGACGCCACTACTTCAGCCCGGCCACTATGCCGCTCGCGATGGCCTTCGCCATGGCCGCCCGGCCACTCTCGGTGGCCATGAAGCTGTCATCGCTGCGGTGGCTCAGCGTGACCATCTCAATGCACACCACCGGCACACGCGAGAAGATGGAGCCGGTGAGCGCGCCCCCTTGTCTGCTGCCGACGTAGGTCGCAGCATCGGTGCGCAGCCCCTTGGCCTTCACTCGCCCCGCGAGCGCTCTGACAATCACCGGGTACATCGCCTTCGCCACGCGGGCGCTGGCGGTGATCACCTGCCGGCTGGGTCCGGATACGCCCTGCACCTTGCCCTGCCGGTCCGGGTAGTAGATCGCCAGCCCGGCACCTCCGCCCGAATCGCAATGCAAGCGCACCATCAGCGCGGCCTTCGCGTTGTTGGCGATTGTCGCCCGCCGGCGGTTGGTGACGTTCTCCTGCTCGCGCGTCTTGGTCAGGACGACCTTCGCGCCCCGGTCCTGGAGCAGCTTCTTAAGCTGCACCGCGACGAGCCAGTTGGCCCGCACTTCGCCGATGGACTTCCCGCGTGCGCCCGACCCGTTCTCGGATGGGTGCCCTGGATCCAGGCAGATCACCTTGCCCGCCAGGGGCTTCTGGGGCGCCGCGGGGGCGAGCGCGACGGCCAGCACTGCTGCGACTGTGAGCCACCAACGCATCATGGAGTCCTTTGTGCGGAACAGAGGCTGTGCGCCGTTGGAGCGCGGCTCTCCAGGGCCGCACGCGCCTCGCGACGGATGCGGCTCGGGAGAACCGCGCTCCCATAGGGCGGCCTGATGGGGCGCTACCGCTGGTACCGCCGAATCAGCTCCGCGTTGCGCTTCTCCAGTGCCGACAGCCGCCCCTCGGTGAAGCCGGGATCCTCGTGGTACCACGACTTGCTGCGGAAGTAGTTGCGCAGATCGGCGCGCTTGAAGGGCCGACCGTGCCGCGCGTAGATCTCATTGCGCGCAACGTCCAGTTGCCAGTTGCTTAGCGGGTACAGGTCGTTGTAGGTCACCGCGCGCGAGGACGAGAAGGGCAGGACGAACCCGCCCGAGCCGCCTGACGTCCGCCGGCCCGACCCCGACGAGCCGGAGGTGACGCCCCGGCCTTTCTGGTAGCGGGCAATGAAGTCGGCGTTGCGCTTCTCCAGCGCCGACAGACGCGCCTCGGTGAAGCCGGAGTCTTCGTGGTACCAGGACTTGCTGCGGAAGTACCGGCGCAGGTCCGCGCGCGCAAAGGGCCGCCCGTGGGCCGCGTAGATCTCGTTGCGCAGGATGTCCAGTTCCCAGGCGCTGCGCCCGGACAGGTCGGCCGTGGTCAGGGCCCGCTTCGCCCCCAGCGGCACGTAGCGCGCCCCGCCGCCTGAGGACCCCATGGCTCTGGGGGCACTCGGCGCGGGGGCAGGCTTCGAGGCCACGGGCGTCTCGTCCTGCGCCTGCGGCGTAGGCTGCGTGTCGGCAGTCGGCGTCGCAGTCTCGGTCGCAGAGCCGGGGTCGGCCGGTTCGCCCTTCTCCCCTGCCCTGGCCCCGGCGGCGACCGAGTCCGGCGCCGCGTTGGCCTCGGTGGTGCTCTGCTCGGACGGCTGCTTCTGCTGCTGGGCCGGCGGCGGCTCGATCCGCACGCGCGGCAGCCTGCTCGCGATGAACCCGCAGCCCGACAGGGCCGCAGTCAGGAAGACTACAACCACAAACAGCCCGATCGTCTGGCGCATGGTCACACCTCTCGCTGAAGTGGCGGGCGCCGGGCGCTACTCCGGCTCTCCACCCCGGATGCTGAACTCGTGCCGGTGATGCT
Organism: bacterium; assembly: GCA_021372615.1. Lineage (NCBI taxonomy): Bacteria > bacterium. The sequence continues at coordinate 30,443 of JAJFUB010000059.1, forward strand.
CGCAAAGGCCGGGCCGGCCCAGCACCTGGGTCTGCATCGTCGCCCGGTGGGTGGGCGCCAGGTGCAGCCGGCACGCCGGGTCCACACAGCCCGTCTCGCCGGTGAGACGGTAGAACACTGCCTGCATCAGGTAGCCCTTGCAGACCTCGTTCAGGCGCGGGTCGCCATAGCCGAGCGTCTGGTCGGCGAAGGCGTCGTCCACGGTCTCCTCAATGCCCATGACAGCCAGTTGCTGGCGCATGAAGTGGTACTGCCGGGGCAACTCCAGGGCCTCGACCAGCCCACTGCTCGAGATGATGTTCGGGGCCCCGAGCACCGCCGCTCGCAGACGCAGGTGCGACTCGTTCTCCCGCCAGGCCCCCACGTAGTTCGCGGTGAACATGATGTGCAGGTGCGAGAGCTTCGCCTCGGCCGGGTCCAGGAGCAACCCCAGGAGTGTCTGCAGCGCCACGGCTTCGTACACGACATCGAGCCCGCGCTCCTGGGGCGCCAGTGGTGGCAGCATCTGCCGCTCCTCCGGCCGCACCAGGTTGTCCACTTCCGCCCGCGGCAGCTGCTCACCCAGCTCCGCGACCAGCGTGTCACGCTGCTCGTCGGTGAACCGCCCCAGTTGGTGGGTCAGGTAGTCGCTGCGAACGACGACATGGGCGTGTGGCAGACGCGCCGCCAACCAGTGGGCCAGCGCATCCACGTCCAGCGCCGCGCTGTCGGGGTCGTCGTACAGATAGACGCGCTCGATACGGACTTCCTTCACGACATTTCTCCCAACAGTCGTCGGCGTGCTTCTGCCTCAGTGAGCCCCTCGATGCGCAGGCGCTTGAGCCGCGCCGTCTCCCCGCCGACAATCTCCAGGTCGCACTTGGGCACCCCCAGGCGCTTGCTCAGCAGCGCCAGCAGAGCCTTGTTGGCCGCGCCCTTCACGGGTGCCGCGGCCAACTTCACCTTGATCGCCCCGTCGTGCTCGCCCACGCACTCGTCGCGTCCGGCCCGCGGCGTGACACGAATGCTCAGTTCACATGATGGCATAGCCACACCTGCCCGGGGACACAAACACATGCGCGGAAGGAAAATGCTCCCGACAGCGCCGGGAGTGCGTGGGGACGAGGGGGCCAGGGAAGCGTGCGGTCCACTTGTCCCCGATCAGGCACGCGTCGTTCGCGCCACCCTCACAGCCGCGGAAGTCGCGGCAGTAGCCCCAGTCTTGCTTCGCCCACACGGAACCGTGGCGGAGACAGCAAGATGCGTCGCCCGGCCAGAGGAAGCCAGGGGGGCGCCGCCGTCACACCGTCAGCAACATGAGGAAGAACACGAGGGTGTTGTTCAGCGCGTGGCAGATGATCGAGGGCACGATGGAGAGGTTGCGCTCGTACAGCACGGCCAGCACGATCCCGATCAGCGTGATCGGCACCAGCGCCGCGAGGCTGTTGTGCATCAGGGCGAAGAGCAGGGCACTCATCGTCACCGCCCCGCTCATGGTCATGCGCCTCCGCAGCCCCGGGAAGACGAACCCGCGGAAGATCGTCTCCTCCATGACCGGGGCCAGCACGCAGATGAGGACGAACAGACCCACGCGCGCCGGCACGCTGTGCGCGCCCGACAGTAGGCGCTCGCCCGTCTGACCGGGCACCAGGCCCAGGGGGTTGCCGCCCGGCAGCATCACCGTCGTCAGCACCAGCAGCACCACCAGCACGGCATACCCGCCGATGCCGTGGGCCGCGAGCCACGCCGGCCGCCGCAGACGCAGCCCCAGGATGCTCAGCTTGCGGTGGTTCGCGCCCGCGATGCGGGCCCACATGACATACATCGCGCCGCCGGTGGCCAGCAGGTACTGCACGGCGATGACCGCGACGCGCACATAGTCCGGCGCATGAGGCAGCACACGTGCCAGCAGCAGCCCGGCCAGCACGCCGGTCACGGCCATGGCGAAATACAGGAGCGCGACGATCTCCAGAGCGTCCAGGGGCTCCCAGGGGACCAGCAGCGGGGGACGGGCGGGGCGCGGCTCCTGACGGACCCAGAAGGCCCAGCGGATCGTGGCGACGAGCAGGATGATCAGCCCGATGAGGCCCAGCCCGCCATAGACGCTCAGCAGCAGCACCAGGCGGTTGCCGAACTGGCGGGTGAGTCCGGCCGCCCACACGCGCGTCTCGGCCGCCGCCGGCGCTTCGCCGAGCCGGTCGTAGTAGGTCGCCAGCGCCAGGCCGGCCAGCCATTGCTCCTGGTGGCGCAACCGCGTGATGGCCTGCGGACCGAGGGGGCGGGGCCTGGGACCGGGGGTGTAGACCGCCGCGAGACTGAAGAACAGCCCGGCGTGCTCCTCGTCCAGCGTCGCGGCCCGAACCAGCGCCTGCCGCGCCTGCTCCAGGTAGCCACGGTCACCGTAGATGACGCCGAGGCGATAGAGGGCCACCGGGTTGGGCCGGCCCACCAGCACCTCGCGCTCATAGTCGGCGATGGCCTTCTCCTTGAGCTGGCGGGGCCCCCCCACACCGGGCAGCTCCTCGTGGGGCATGACCAGGTCCAGGTACATGCCCATCCGGTACATCAGGTCGGCCTGGAGGATCCGCTGTCGGGAGATCTCGTACCAGTCGCTCTGCGGCAGGCGACCGCCCCGGCTGCCGGTGAGCACCAGCGCCGCGGCGATCGCCAGCATCAGCAGGATCGCCGTCAGCCGGGTGGCTGCCCCAGACTCGCGCACACTTCTCAACATGATGGGAGTATCTTCTCCCCCCGCTACAGGCCTGCCGCCCGCAGGACCGCCACCACGACTGTCTCAACCACGCTCAGCATCAAGATGAGCAGCACGGGCGAGAAGTCAACGGGCGCGTTCCCCAGGTGGGGGCGAAGCCACCGCCGCACCGGCGCCAGCACGGGCTCGGTGAGCGCGTACAGCATGGGCGCCACGCGGTCGGCCAGCACGGTGCCCCGCCGCAGACGCAGCCAGCTCAGCAGCACGCGCGCGATCAGCACCGCCTCAAACGCCCAGAACAGCCCCTCCACCATGGTGCTGATGCGGATCACGCTCAGTGCCTACTTCCCCAGCTCTCGCGAGCGGTCCGCGGCGGCCACAACAGCCTCGATGACGGCGCTGCGCATCCCGCCGCGCTCCAACGCGCGCAGCCCCGCAATGGTTGTGCCGCCCGGCGAGGTCACCTTGTCCTTCAGGCGGGCCGGGCCAGGATCTACCTCCAGCAGCCACTGCCCGACGCCCTTGATCGTCTGCGCGGCCAAGGCCGCTGCCTGGTGGCGCGGCAGCCCGGCCGCCACGCCCCCGTCAATCAGCGCCTCCGCGAAGGCCGCGACGAAGGCCGGTGCGGAGCCGGACAGCCCCGTCACGGCGTCCATCAGCTTCTCCTCGACCCGCACCGCTGTGCCCACGGAGGAGAGTAGGCGGTCGGCCAGGTCGAGGTGCTCGGCGGTCGCGAACTCGTTGCCGGCATAGGCGCTGGCGGCTGCCGAGACGGCAGCCAGGATGTTGGGCATGACGCGAATGATCGGCCGCTCTCCGCCCAACAGCTCGCCCAACCGCGCCAGCGGTACCCCGGCGGCGATGGAGATGACGAACTGCCCCGGCTGCAGGCGCAGCCCGGCCGCGACCTGGGGGAGCACCTGCGGCTTGACCGCCAGCAGCACCGTGCGGGACTGCTCGACCAACTGCTGGTTGTCGTGTGTCGTGGCCAGGCCGCGTTGGGCGTGGGCCTCCAGCAGGTCATCCCGCAGGTCGCTAACGATGATCCTGTCGGCGGCCAGGCAGCCACTGCTCACGAAACCCGCGGCCAGGTTGCCGCCCATCTCACCGGCGCCAATGATGCCCAGTTCGTATGCTTCAGTCACGTGTCGCCTCGTCACAACTCCTGGATGGAGCGTCGGTCCGCGTTCTCGTAGCGAGCTTCGTTCGAGCGCGGGCCGTCCAGCATCAGCTTCTCAACCGGCATGTCGAAGGGGGCGCAGATGAAGACCCAGTCGGCGATGCGCCGCATGTAGCCATTGAGGCCATAGGTGACACCGGCGAGGAAATCGCGGATGCGCTTGGCTTCGGGCTCCGCGGCGCCCTGCAGGTTCAGCAGCACGGGCCGCCGACGCTTGATCTCGTCGGCCACGGTCGTCGCCTGGTCCATGTTCGCGGGATCGGCGCGCACGATGCTGACCCCGGCGAACTCGGCGCGCTCATGGCGGAGGGGGATGACGCCGCTGTCATGCCCCGGCGTGTGGTCCTCTACGCCCCCCAGGTCGTCGTATCCGTCCGGATCAACCTCTTCGCCGTCCAGGTCGTCGGTCTTCCACCCCAGGTAATCCAAGGCCTGCTGCAGTAGTGACATCGTACTCCTCCCGAGTGCTGTGGTGTGTGCTGTAACTGCTGGTGCGTGATGTCAACATGTTGTCGCGGGCGCCGCGCGCAGGCTACGCGCGGGGTCCGAATATGGCCGTACCTATGCGAACGATCGTGGCTCCTTCACTTACGGCAACAGCGTAGTCATGCGACATGCCCATGGACAGATGCCGCAGGTTCTGTCCCGGGTACTGCGCGGCGAGTTGCTCACGCAGCTCGCGCAGCCGGCGGTAGTACGGACGTGAGGCCTCGGGATCGTCCGCCGCCGGCGGGATCGTCATCAGCCCCTCCCACGCCACACCCGGCAGCGTCGCCAGGCGCTCTGCCACCTCACCCACCTGCTCCTCCGGGCAGCCGAACTTGGTCTCCTCGCCCGCCAGGTCCACCTGCAGCAACACCGGCTGCACTCGGCCCAGCCCGATCGCCCGGCCGTCTATCTCCTCCGCGAGGCGGACGCTGTCCACACTCTCTATTAGGGCGCAGAAGGGCGCCAGGAAGCGTACCTTGTTGCGCTGCAGATGACCAATGAAGTGCCAGTGGAGGTCCAGGCCGCTGTCGGCCAGCGCCTGCTGCTTGTCCACCAGCTCTTGTACGTAGTTCTCGCCGAAATGACTGGCGCCGGCCTCGGCGGCGTGGGCCACTTCCTCGGCGGCGCGGGTCTTGCTGACGGCCAGGAGCGTCACGTCAGCCGGATCGCGTCCGGCCTCGGTGGCGGCGGCATCTATCCGGTCTCGCACCCGGCGCAGGTTGGCGGCTACATCAGGCATACTCGTCGCGGGCTGCGGACTCCCCCTTCGGTCGAGCCGCACCTACTCCTTCTTCGGCTCCTCGACCTCGAGCGACCAGTCGCCGAAGTCCTCATCATTGCCGGCTTCCGCGCTGGCCTGGGCCAGCGGGTCTATCAGCCCCGCGGGCGCCGAGGGCGCTGCGGGGGCGGGCGCGGGTTCCTCCTCCAGCGCCGGCGGCGGAGGCGGCGGGGTCAGGTCCTCTTCCTCGAGCCCCGGCGGGGGCGGCGGGGGCGCCGCTTCCTCTTCCTCGACCAGCCCCGGCGGCGGAGGCGGCGGCGCGAAGTCCTCGTCCACCTCGGGGGCCGGTGTCGGCGGCGGAGGCGGAGGCGCTTCCGGAGCCGGCGGGGGCGGAGGCGGAGCGAAGGCGTCTACCACGTCGAGCGCGCTGGGCGGCATGCCCATCGCGTCATCGGTTTCCTCGACGACGGCCGCGGGCGCTGGCGGCGGGGGAACGGGCTCGGGCGGGGGCGCCGCAGCGACTGCTTCCGCCGGCGCGCCACCCAGGAACCCGGACTCCTCCTCGTAGTAAGCTTCCTCGCCCTCTTCCTCGGCCGTCAGTGCCGCCACGCCACCATGCAGCACGCCCATCGCCACCTCAGTCAACGTCTTTGGGCGCGTTGCGCCGGCGCTGAAGGGGTTGCCACACTGGCGGCAGAAACGGGCGTCCTTCGGGCCTTCCGTCCCACAGTTGGGGCAGGGCAGCTCGTGCGCGTCCGGCTGTAGCGGGGCGAAGCACATCAGGCAGGCCCCGCGCTGGGGCGGGTTCTCCTGTCCGCACTCGGAACAGTAGATGGATGAGATCGCGACGGGGGCGGCTCCGGCATCTGCGGGTGGTGCCATGGGGCGCGGTGTCTCCTTCGGCAGTTCGCGGCGCGTGGCCAGAGCATCCCACGGCGCGAACGGTTCACGATGCCACGATCAGGCGGCGTGCAGACGTCCGGAACGACATACGGCAAGACAGCGCCGCGGCGCTGTGGTGGTCGTGCGGCCATCTTGGCACTATCGGGCAGTATAGTCAAGCCCCAAGGGCCTTGTCAATGTGGTAGTGTGGGCACCGGGTGACGCCGTGCGCATCTTGGTGTATCATGCGCCCGAAGGTCTTCACCGCGCGCCCACTCTCGCCCATTCGGAGGGCATCATGTGCCGCCACCTGGGCCTCCTGTGTCTCCTGCTCCTGCCGGCCGCCGGCGTGCAGGCTCGTTCCCTGTACTGGGAGCGGATTGACGTACGCATTATCGTCCGGCAAGACGGTGTGCTGGAGGTCACCGAAGACCAGGAGTACGTCTTTGACGGCGAGTGGAACGGCGGCTACCGCGACCTGGACCTCAGCCGGGTGGACCACTACAGCGACATCCGCCTGTTCGAGGGGGCTCAGGAGTATCGCCGGGGCAGCATCGCCCACCAGGGGGGCTATGTCGTGCAGCGCTGCGGGGACAAGCTCCAGGTCAAGTGGCGCAGCCGCGAAGAAGACGCTCCTCCCTACGACAACACCCACGTCAAGTTCGCCCTGCAGTACAACGTCCACGGCGCCCTGGACCATCCGGCCGGCGGTGAGGAGCTGTACTGGAAGACGATCTTCCCCGACCGGGTAGCGGATGTGAAGCTGGTGACAGTCAGCATCCGCCTGCCCTCCTCCCTGCCCCAGAACGCCGATGTCAAGGCCCTCTGCTACGCCTTTGGCGCCACCAGCGACCTGAGGGTGCGGCCGGACAACCGTATCACCTTCCGGGCTCTGCAAGTGCCGCCCGGCGAGGCGCTGGAGGTGCGGGTGCGCTTCCCCCGGTGCGGGCTGCCCCAGCGTCTCTCCCCCACACGGCTGCTCAACGGCGGCCTCGTCCATCTCGTCTTCGGGCTGACACTGTTGGGCCTCTTCCTGACCATGCTGGTACACTACGCCGAGCACGGGGCGGACCCGCACGTGGAGGGAACGGTGCCGCATGTCACCGACCCACCCTCGACCCTCTCCCCCGCCATGGCCGGCACGCTTGTGGATGAACGCGCGGGGATGAAGGAAGTCGTGGCCACGATCATGGACCTGGCTGCGCAGGGGTACCTGCGCGTGCAGGAACTGGAGGTGAAGCCCCGCGAGACCTCCGTCACGCTCCTGGCCTGGCCGGAACAGGCCGAGACCTTTGAGTGGACGGCGCTGCGCGGCCTGGGCTTCTCCGGGCCGGAGAATGTCGGCCAGGCGATCTGGCTCTCGTCACTGCATGACAAGCTCTACACCACGGCGCAGGAGATGCAGAAGCAGATGTATGACCGGGCGGTGGACTACGGCTTCTTCCGCACCAGCCCCAACCAGACCCGTGACACCTACACCGGCTACGCCTTCGCCGCCGGCGCGCTCGTGGCGCTGTTCTACCTGGACCCGGCGGTCTTTGCCGGCGCCTGGCACGTCGTCATCCGGGTGGTGGCGGGCCTGCTCGCCTTCGGCTGCGTGTGCGCCCTCGCGCAGGGCAACCGCAACGCCCTGACAGTCATCGCCGCCGTGATCGGGGCGCTGTATGCCGCCGGCCTCAACCCCGGTGGCCTGTTCCACCTCGTCAGCGTCGCGGGGGCCATCACTACCGCCGTGCTCTCGGCGATCATCGTCGGCGCGTTCGTGCCCCTGATGCCGGCGCGAACGGTCCTGGGCGCCCAGGAGCGCGCCAGGTGGCAGGCCTTCCGCGAGTACCTGGCGAACGTACGCCAGTACGCCGAGATCGCCCGGGCCCAGGAGATCGTGGACCGGTTCCTGCCCTACGCCATCGCGTTCGGGGTCGAGCAGCGGCTCATCCACCAGCTTGAGCGCGCACCGACCGAGGTCCACAGTCCCGGCTGGTATGTCACCTCGTCATCGTTCGACTCGGGCGGCGGAACCATCGGCGATACCGGCAGCAGTCTCAGCCTGCCGTCCCTGCAGAGCATGAGCGACGGCTTCTTCAGCACGCTCAACTCGATGTCGTCCACCCTGTCCAGCTCGCCCAGCAGTAGTGGCAGCGGAGGGGGCGGCGGGGGTGGTGGCGGCGGCGGCGGAGGCGGCGGCTGGTAGCGAGCCGTGCCCGAATCCCGAGTCCCGAATCCCGTCCCACAGGAGCCCGCCATGCCCTACGTCCTCGGTCTCGACTCCGGCACCCAGAGCCTGCGCGCGGTCATCGCCGACCTCAGCGGCGCGATTGTCGCCTCGGCCACGCGCGCCTATCCCATTGACTTCCCCCATGTGTCCTGGGCGGAGCAGAACGCCGAGGACTGGTGGGCGGCAGCCAAGCAGATCGTCCCCGAGGCGCTGGCCGCCGCGGGCCTGACCGGCGACGACATCGCCGGCATCAGCGTGGACGGCACCGCCTGCACCGTCATCGCCTGCAAGCGCGACAGCACGCCCCTGCGCCCCGTCATCCTGTGGATGGACCAGCGCGCCTACGACCAGGCCTGCCGCGTCACGGCCACAAAGGACCCGATCCTCAAGTACGTGAGCTGGCAGGAGTCGCCGGAGTGGATGATCCCCAAGGCCCTGTGGCTGCGCGAGAACGAGCCTGCGGTCTACGAGCAGGCTGATCTGATCATCGAGGGCGTGGACTGGCTCATGTACCGCTTGACGGGCAACTGGGCCGCTTCGCTGAACAACGTCACGGCCAAGTGGAACTACGCCGCCCCGGCGGGCGGCTGGCCCGACAGCCTGCTGGACGCACTCGGCTTCAGCGAGATCAAGGACAAGTGGCCGACCACGGTGCTGCCGATGGGCGAGTTGGCCGGGGAGCTGACGCGGACCGCCGCCGAGGAGCTGGGCCTCAAGCCCGGCATCCCCGTGGCCGAGGGTGGCATTGACGCCTACTGCGGCATGCTGGGGCTGGGCGTCGTCCGCCCCAACCGCATGGCGCTGGTCATGGGCACCTCCACCTGCCACGAGGCGCTCTGTGCCGAGGGCCTCTTCGACTCGCATGTCTGGGGGCCGTACCCGGACGCCCTGCTGCCGGGAACATGGGTGCTGGAAGGCGGGCAGACCGCCACCGGGGCTATCGTGACATGGCTCGCGGACAACTTCGGCTACCGCGAGCAGGTCGAGGCCGAGCACAGGGGCGTGGACCGCTTCACCGTGCTGGATGAGAAGGCGGCGGCCGTGCCGCCGGGCGCGGAGGGCCTGACGCTGCTGGACTACTGGCAGGGGAACCGCACGCCGGTCCGCGATCCGCTGGCCCGGGGCGCCGTCTGGGGCCTGAGCCTCAAGCACGGGATCGGCCACCTGCTGCGCGCCGTCTACGAGGGCACGGCCATGGGCAGCCGGCACATCCAGGAGGACCTGCGGGCCGCCGGCTTTGCGCCCGACGGCGTGTATGCCTGCGGCGGCGGCACGCGCAGCGCCCTGTGGCTGCAGATCCACGCCGACGCCTCGGGCGTGCCGATCTACCTGACCGAGGAGCCCGAAGCCACGGCGGTGGGTACAGCGATCCTCGCCGCCACCGGGGCCGGTTTCTTCGGCAGCCTCGTCGAGGCCGCCGACGCCATGGTGAAGGTCTCCCGCGAGATTCCCCCGGACCCGAGCACGAAGGACTTCTACGACGCCCAGTTCGACCGCTACGTCCGGACCTACCCGGCATTGAAGGACATGATGCACGAGACCGCGGCGGAACAGAAAGCGGATTGACGACGTTGCAGAGGGAGAGTAGAATGCCGTCGCCGCCCCCCGGGGACCTCTGCGACTGTGGGTCGTAGGGGCGGGGTCTGCGGCAGGGAAGGACCGCCCGCGCGCATCGCTGTTACGCCCGGGCAGCGCCCAAAGGACTTATGGACTCATTACCTGGCAGTACCAATCTAGAACCCGCTAGACGCGCTGTCGTGCGGATTCATCGGAGTTCCCCCCGCAGGGAGGTAGGCCTGGTGCTCGCGTAGCACCGCCTGCCTTCATGCTGTACCCCTGTGGCCCACCCCGGTGAATCCGAGGTGGGCCTTTCGCTGTCCCCCGGCTCCTCTGGCCGCGGTAGGCCCCCGCTCTCTGACAGATTGCGGCTTCGCACCCGGACGTCCCGGCACCATCGCCGGCCGGCACGGGGTCGGAACCGTCGTCGCGGCTGAAAGGAGGACGACCATGGTCTTCTTCGCCGAAGCCTACTTCGCCGGCCTGGTCCGCGAGGTGCTCTATGACGCCCAGGGCAAGCCCCTCGGGCGCATCGTGGACCTGGTCATCGAGCCCCGTGAGCGCTATCCGGTCGTGACCAAGGTCGTCGTGCAGCCCCCGCACGGCGGCGAGCGGCTCATCCTGCCCTGGCACTTGATCCGCTCCGCCTCCTATGAGGGCTTCCGCCTGGCCGGCGCGCTGGATCACCTCCCCCGCTACGACATTGACGACAACGAAGTCAGCGTCGCCGATCGCATCCTGGACCGACAGATTGTGGACATCTCCGGCCAGCGCGTCGTGCGGGTCAATGACCTGAAGTTCGGCGGCATCGGCAATGACGTGCTGCTGACGCACGTGGATGTGGGCACACGCGGCTTGCTGCGCCGCATGAACTGGGAGCACTTCACCCTCGGCGTGTGTCGCCTGCTGCACATCCGCCTGCCCGAGCGCCTGATCGCCTGGGAGCATGTCCAGCTCCCGCACGAGGGCGACGAACTGCATGTGGACGAGAGCCGCGAGGCCCTGCGCACGATGCAACCGGCCGACCTGGCCGACATCGCCGAGGCCCTGCGCGCCCCCGAGCGCGCGGCCCTGCTGGGCGGCATTGACGAGGACGTCGCCGCCGATGCCCTGCAGGAGATGGAGCCGGACCTGCAGGTATCCGTTGTCAACGAGCTGACCGACGAGCAGGCCAGCGACATCATCGAGGAGATGGAGCCCGACGCCGGCGCGGACCTGCTGGCCGACCTGTCCGAGGAGCGCGCCGCGAAGATCCTCGAGTTGATGGAGCCCGAGGAAGCCGCCGACCTGCGAACCCTCATGCGCTACCATCCCGACTCCGCCGGTGGCCTGATGACCCTGGAGTACGTGGCCGTGCAGGAGAGCATGACGGTGCGCGAGGCCATGCGGAAGCTGCGCGAGGAGGCCCAGGAGATCGAGATCGTCTACTATGTCTATGTCCTGGATGAGCACGACCATCTGACGGGCGTGATGTCGCTGCGCGACCTCATCATCGCGTCCGGGGACGCGACTGTCGGCGAGACCATGGAGCGCAACGTCGTCCGCGTCCACGTGGACACCGACCAGCAGGACATCGCTCACACCGTGGCCCACTACAACCTCCTGGCCGTGCCGGTGGTGGATGATGACAACCGCCTGCTGGGCATGGTCACGGTGGATGACGCCATTGACGCCGTCGTGCCGACCGCCTGGAAGAAGCGCATTCCCAAGGTCTTCGGCCACAGCGTCGCGCCGTCCGAACGGGCGGCTCATCCCGCACCGCCCGGCCCACGCTCATGAAGCTCATCGCCCGCCGCCTCAAGTCGCGCTGGGCCTCGGTGGCGCTGCTGCTGGCGATCATCGGGCCCGGCATCATCACCGCCAACGTGGACAATGACGCCGGCGGCATCACCACGTACTCGCTGGCCGGGGGCAACTTCGGCTACCGCCTGCTGTGGGTCCTGATCCCCGTCACCGTCGCTCTCGTCATCATCCAGGAGATGTGCGCCCGCATGGGCGCCATCACCGGCAAGGGTCTCTCGGACTTGATCCGCGAGCGTTTCGGCCTGCGCCTGACCTTCTGGGTCATGCTGGGGGTGGCGCTGAGCAACCTGACGAACACCATGGCCGAATTCGCCGGCGTCGCCTCGGCGTCCGAGATCTTCGGCCTGTCGCGCTACATCGCCGTGCCCCTGGCCGGGATCGCGGTGTGGTTCATCGTCGTCAAGGGGTCGTACCGGAGGGTTGAGAAGGTCTTCCTGGTGGCCTGCACGTTCTACGTCTCGTATATCCTGTCGGGCTTCATGGCCCGGCCGGACTGGGCGGAGATGGGCCGGCAGATCATCCACCCGACGCTCACCTTCGACGGCCCCACGATCATGATGGCGATCGGCATCGTCGGCACCACCATCGCCCCCTGGATGCAGTTCTACCAGCAAGCCTCCGTCGTGGACAAGGGCATCCGCGCCCGGGACTACAGGTTCACGGTGATTGATGTCGTCGTCGGCTGCGCCGTGGCGGTCGCCACCTGTTTCTTCATCGTCGCCACCTGCGCCGCCACGATCTTCCACTCCGGCCAGCACGTGACGACGGTCGAGGCGGCGGCGCAGGCGCTCCGGCCGCTGGCCGGCCCCTACTGTGCCGGGCTCTTTGCCTTCGGTCTGCTGAACGCCTCGCTGTTTGCGGCCTCGATCCTGCCGCTGAGCACGACCTACCTGGTGTGCGAGGGGATGGGCTGGGAGCGGGGCGTGAATCGCAGCTTCGCGGAGGCGCCGGAGTTCTACTCGCTGTACACGGGCATGATCGTCGTCGGCGCGGGGATTGTGCTGCTGCCACGGGCGCCGCTGCTGACCATCATGTACCTGTCCCAGGTCCTCAACGGCATCCTGCTGCCGGCGGTGCTGATCTTCATCCTCATCCTCATCAACGACCGCAGGCTCATGGGGGAGTACCGCAACAACCGCTTCTACAACGCCGTCTCGATCACCACGGTCGTCATCATGACCGGGCTGACGGTGCTACTGGCGCTGACAACGGTCTGGCCGGGGCTGCTGGGCGGGGGCTAGTGGGCTGTCCCGGTGATGGTCAGGGGCTGTGCAGTAGGGCAGGCGGCTCGCCTGCCCGCGC
>JAJFUB010000060.1 GCA_021372615.1 bacterium
ACTACTGGAAGACCGAGAGCGCCTTCTGGCTCGGGCTGCAGATCGTGCTCTGCGCCGACCGCCGCCTGACCAAGCTCAACCAACGACTACTCAACAGACTCATCAGCAGAACCCTACACATCGAAAGTGGGTAAGGGCCAGGATTCCCCACCTGTGCGGACCCCGTTGAATGACTACTGCTCCGCCGTGCGCACCCGCACCCGCGCCAGCCAGATCTGCGAGTCGCCGCCGCCCAGACCCAGCCGCTGCGTCCGGTGCCCCTGCGCCAGCAGCTCCGGCCCGATGCGGAAGGTCAGCGCCTCCCACTTCGCCTCGCCTGAGAGCTTGTGGTCGGCGGCCACCGGGTTCCAGACGCCGCCCTGGTTGTAGCCCTTCCCCGTCCCATCGCTGTTGATGACGATGCTCTCGAGTTGCGACTTGCCCCAGACGTCCATCTCGATGATGACACCCTTCTTCGTGTCCGCCGTCTCGACCAGGAAGTCTGCCCAGCCGGCCTTGCCATCGCCGAGACCCGTCTCATCCGTGGTCCAGCACGTCCGTCCGCCCAGCTCCTCCGCCTGCCCGAAGCCGTTGCCCAGCACGCCGAGCGCGTCGAAGTAGCGGAAGCGGTCGAGATACTCCCGCGCCTCGCGGACCTGAGCGAAGCTGAGGGCCAGGGCGCCCTCCTCCCGCGCCTCCTGCAGCGTCGCGGCGGTCAACTCCGTGCGGAAGCGCTCCCCGGCCGCGATGGCCCGCACCATGTGCGTGCCGTACTGGAACACCTTCGCGACCTCCTCTACGCGCGCGTGCTCCTCGGGGCTCGCCGGCGCCCTCAGGGCGGCGTCCAGGTGTTGCTGCGCCTGTGCCAGCTCCGCCTGGTCGTACAGCCCCGGCGCCTGCTTGATGGGATTGTCCGAGTACGACTGCCCGGTCTGGCGCACGGCCCGCTCGACGGCGTCGTAGTACTGCGTCATCTCCGGCGCGGCTTCGCCGAACATGTGCCTGATCCAGTCCTGCGCAATCGCCTCCGGGTCGGCCTGCACATCCCACATGAGCCTCGCCAGCACGTAGTACAGTGGCCCGTCCAGGGCCCAATCATCCAGGCCGCTCTGGCAGTAGTACCGTCGGATACCCAGGCCGTAGAGGTGCTTCAGATCGGCCGCGAAGTTGCGCGTCACCGGGCGCGGCAGCCGCCACCACATGCTCTTGCTCACGTACGAGTACATCAGTAGATGCGGCGCGATCTTCGCCCACCGCTGGAGCAGGCCGTTGAACTGTGCGTTCGCCTCCGAGGTCGGATCGCTCATCGGGCGCGAGTAGTCCGCCGGGGCGTAGTGGCACAGCCAGGGCACGACATTGGGGGCGGGGCGCACCGTATCAGGCGGCTCGGCATAGTTCACGTAGGCCAGGACCAGCAGCAGCTTGTCCGGGTGCACCCTCGCCACCCGCTCGGCCACCTGGTTGGCGAACCAGAACACCCGGTCCCCCATGAAGGGCCGTTCGCCCGCCAGCCCCTGCCTGGTCATGCGCCCACCGTTGCACTGTCTGTCCAGCGCCAGGCACTGCTCGCACTCACACCAGCCGTAGCCGTCGTTAGGCGAGATGGAGACCATCTGCAGGTTCGGGTCCTGGTCAAAGACCTCGATCACCCGCCGGGCGAACTCGTCGGCCAGGCCGGGGGCGGTCACGCACAGTTGCCCCGTGTCGCCCTGACTGCGGAACCGTTGGCCGTTGACCAGTGGGAACCACTCGGGATGGGCGTCGTAGTACAGCTTGGCCGGGATGATCTGGTGGTAGGCGTGGCAGCCCTGGATGGCCTGCGGGAGGTAGTAGCAGTTGCCGCTGGTCGCCGCATGCTTCGCGTCATACTGGCCGTTGAGCCCCACCTTCATCCCCCAGGCCTGCCGGTCGTCGGTCCGGCCGACGAAGGTGCGCATGCTGAAGGAGGGAGCGCTTTGGAGGGCCAGGTCCGGCACTTCGAGCGTCTTGCGGGACGGGATGGAGTCGATCTCGCGCGTCAGCCATCGGCACCCCAGCACCTGTTCCAGGAAGCGGTAGGCCGCGTACAGCGTCCCACGGTCGGAGCCCCCGCAGATGATAAGGCGCTTGCTATCGCTGCGGACCAGGATACCCTCGGGCTCCTTGGGCAGCAGGACCGTAGACGCGCTCGTCTTCCCGACGTACACCGGGAAGCCGCTGACGGCCTCGCCCTCCTTGACCAGGGGCAGCTTGGCGCCGCTGATCGCCTCGATATAGCGCTGCAACTCGACGGCGGCCAACTGTGCGGGCGCCCCGGCGTCCTGAGCCATGATGATCGTCGCCCGGGGCTGGCCGTCGCGCACGAGCGTTGCTCCTGTTGCCAGGCAGGGGGCCAGCAGGGCGATGGACAACAATAGCGAGCGTGCGCGCATCCGTCACCTCCGGGGTGGGTGGTTGCGGCGGTTGGTTAGCGTGGGACGAGGCTGAGCTGGAGAGGATGGAGAGGATGACGGCAAGGATGGCGAGGACAACGGACACGGCGGACACGGTCTACACCATATCCTGCCGTATCCTCTTCATCCTTGCCGTCATCCTCTCCATCCTCTCCAACTGAGTGTCGCCACTCACTCACTGACATCTGTAGATTTCGCCATGCGCGCGCGACCGCCCTACCCGCAGACCGACACAGGAGCCTCCAGCATGTCCCCCTACCAGCCCTGGCAGTCCGGCGGCGCACGTGTCCAGTTCGGCGACCTGACCTTCGATAGCACCATCCCCTGCGGCAACGGCCATGACTTCCGCGAGGTGGGGGAGCGGCACATCCGCTTCCGGGCGCGCGTGGGGCGCGCGAACTACGCTTGGCGCTACTACTTCCGGATTGACTCGCCCGGCGACGGCCGGGAGGTGCTCCTGGAAGTCGCCGACTTGAACCACTTCGGCCAGGAGCTGTGGCAGGAGCAGGCCACCGTCATCTCCACCGATGGCGTCACGTGGACCGACGTGGGCCTCGACCGCATGGCGGTCGTCCCCCATACCCCCACCGGTGTGCCCGAGCTCGACGACACCGCCGATGACGGCTGGCACCCGCCGTATGGCGTGCAGATGCGCCTGCGCCTCGACAGCCCCACACTCTACCTCGCGACCCCCACTCCGTACACGCCGGCACACAGCCGCGACCACCTGCACGCGCTGGCGCGGCGCTGCAACTTCTTCCACGTCGAGGAGATCGGCCGCTCGCGCCACTACGGCAGCCACGGCTTCCCGCTGCTGATGTGCCGCGTCACGAAGGGGGGCGAGGCCTCGGAGCGCCTCCGCGTCTTCGTTGTGGCCGGCGAGCACCCCTCGGAGTCCGCCGGCATGTACGCCGCCGAGGGCCTGCTGGAGGAGATCCTGCGCACCCATGACCTCCTCGCCGACTTCGACTTCTGGGTCGTGCCCATCGTGAACGTGGACGGTGTGGTCTTCGGGAAGAGCTACTACAACGTAGCGCCCGACCCGGCCGACGTGGGCGTGAACCTGGCCCGCGACTGGACCGACCGCACCCAGCCGGAGACGCAGGCTGTCTGGCGCGTCATCGAGCAGGTGCAGCCGCACTGCGTGCTGAGCCTGCACAACGGCCGCCACCGGCGCGAGTATGAGGCCTGGGCGCCGCCCCACCCGGGCCTGGCTACGATGATGGACGCCCTGCGCGAGCACCTCCCCGTGCCGCTGCAGCACTGGCGCCCCGACACCCCCGGCATGTTGACCCACGAGGTCAGCCGCGTGGCGGCTTCGCGGCACGTGGCGGCCTCGCTCTGCGATGCCCTCCCCCTCTGCTTCGAGACTCTGCTCCTCCGCAGACTCCCCGGCTGCGCCACGTTCGCCGAGAGCTACCGTCGCACCGGCATGGCGCTGATGCGGGGCCTCGTCGCCGGCCTGCGCGATCTCCACGGCCGCCCCCGCATGTTGGCTCAACGCGAGCCGCTGGCGATCACACCTCTGCGGCTCAAGGCTGCCGACTTCGTGGCACAGCTCCCGTCGCTGTACTATGACCGCGACTGCACGCAGCTCCACGACCACAGCCGCCGTTCGTTCGAGGCCAACGGGCTGCCGCTGCCGCCGGGGCACTATGACGTGCACCTGAGGATGCAGCCTGACCAGACGCTGCGCCTGTCGCAGGAGCCGAACGTCCCGGCGTACTTCTCGGTGCCCGGCTGGCGTGTGCTGCCGAGCTTCCCGCTCCCGGCGCGCCTGCTCAGCTTCGACTTCGACGCGGACGGCGAGGACCTGCCCTTCACGGAGGTCGTCATCACCCCGGAGGGCCTGCCCCTGGAGACGGCCCTTGACGCGGCCGTGCCGTGCGACCGCTATGTCCGCGACACGCTGGCCGACACCCGCCCGCACTTCCGCGACTGGGCACCCTTCTACGCGCGCCTGACGCAGGGCGGGTTCGGGGCGGGCGAGCTGCAGGCGATGCACGATGAGATCGTAGACTGGGCGGCGGGGCGTCAGGTGCTGGACGAGAGCGATCCGCACTATGGCGCGGTCTACTCGGAAGAGGACAAGTACGACGGTCGCGACGCGGCGGCGGCCGCGGCGTGCTTCACGCGGCGCTGGCGCCTCACTGGCGACGAGGAGTGGCGACAGCGGGCGCTGCTGGCCCGCGCGTACACCTACCGCCTGCAGCGCCACGAGCCGGGCAACCCCGCTCACGACGGCGGCTTCCTGCACATGGTGCACGGGATGTGGGGCGTCAACTTTACGCGGCTGGAGCCACCGTGGCCCGGCATCGATGGCGTGGACACCAGTCTCGTCGTCCACCAGCTCTGCCGCGCCGCCGACCTCGGGCTGCCGCTGGACGACACCGACCGCACGGTCCTCACGCAGGCCGCCCAGTGGCTGCTGCATAGCGAGGCCCTGCCGGGGATGTTCCTGCACCACGAGGGCGCCACGCACGACTGCCAGAACGCGAACGCGCTGGGCTTGTCAGCCCTCGTGCGCATCACCCACACCCTTGCGCAACCCGGGCGGGGTGTCGCCGTAGGCGACAGGGACCCCGCCGCCTGGCTGGCCGCCGCCGCGCGCGGGCTCGACCACTACCTCTCCGGCCAGGAGGCCATCGGTGTGTGGCCGTATCACTTCGCCATGGTCGGCCGGCGCGCCGGGCAGTACCACTTCTCCAACATCCCCGACCACGGGATCGGCCTGTCGCACCTGACGCGCGTGGCGCACCTGCCGCCGCTATGCGACCACCCCGGCCTGCTGCCGGCACTGCGGCGCGCCGCCTGCTGGTATCTGGGCGTTAGCGGCCTCGACGGCGACACGATCAACCTGGACTACGACCGGCGGCCCGACCTGGGGGATGACATCTGCTTCGCGGGGTTCACGTGGTGCCGTTTCACCGCGGCGGCGACGCTGCTGCGCATCGCGCGTCTGACGGGGGAGACGGAGCCGTGGCGGAGCCTGGCCCTGCGGCTGATGGAGCACGTGTGGCGCCGCCTGTGGCAGCGCGACGACCCCAGCCACGCGCCGGTCGTCGCCCATGCCCGCCCGGAAGCCAAGCTGGCGACCTGGTGCCAGGCCGCCGAGTGGAACGCCTCAATGCTGCTGGAGATGATCGAGGACCTGCAGCAGATGTAGGCGGAGCCGGCCAATGGCCGGCCCCATATCCGTGGTGAGTCCATCGTGAGACACAGTGCGGGCTTCCGGCCCGCCCCTGGTGTCCGCCACACCTGTGCGCGTGAGGACACGCGCCGCCACGCGCCCCTCCGGTGTAGTGCGGGCTTCCAGCCCGCTCCTCGTCAGGCCCGGGGCTCAGGGCGGGCTGGAAGCCCGCACTACACCCATCCAGAGGGGCCGCCGCTCGCGCGTTCCCGCCTCGCCGTTCCCGCCGTTCCCCTTCCCGCCGTCGCCGTTCAGTACAGTATCTTGTGATCCCGCAGCCCGGTGAAGCCGTCCAGAACCAGCCAGAAGCCCCCGGCGACCATCGCGCCGAGGATCAGGCCCACGAACAGCGGTCGGGCCACCTGGTAGCCCTTGTGCCCCCCGTAGCGGATGATGAGCGTCTGCAGCGCCCAGCCGATCAGCACCGAGCACCATTCCCTGTGCAGGTACGTGACGAACGACATCGCGTACCCGACGGGGTGCAGCGGCCACCACAGGTAGTAGGTGCGCAGCACATTGAGCGCCAGCAGCTTGGCCGCGCCATACGCCACTACCCCGAGTGTCGCCACATCCACGAAGGCGCGCGGGGTGTTGGTGGCCTTTTCCATCAGCAGGCCCGGCTGGCGCGCCAGGCTGATGAACCGGTACTCGTTGATGGCCACCCCGCCGTGCAGATACGAGGCCCTCATCAGCGCCCAGAGCGACACCGGCAGGGCGATGAGCAGCGTCAAGCCGCAGGCGGCGACGAGGTCGCGGTTGCGGGTGCCGGTGACGTCGGTCATCTTGAAGGACTGCATCAGGCGCGGCATGGGGGCGATGCGCAGGTCGTGGGAGAAGGTCAGCATCATGCCGGTGGCCACGACCTGCGGGGCGCGCAGGGCGCTGGAGGGGAAGAGCGCCAGCACCCAGTGGTGGCCCCGGAAGTCCGGCTCGGCGCACCAGGGCATCCCGGCCTCCGCCACCAGCCGCGTCATCGCCAGCAAGTAGATGAAGCTCAGCACCAGCATCACCAGCGCCGGCCCCACCGGCATCCCGGCGGCGACGCAGAAGGCAACCAGCAGGATGAACCCGATGGCCCCGCCGTAGGTGTACCACTGGCGCGGCAGCCCCGCGTCCGCGCCGGCCGAGGCCAAGCGGCCCCCGGCCAGTCGGCTCCGCAGCATGTCCCCGAGGCCCTTGCGCGCCACCCAGATGCTCACTGCCGCCAGGCCAATGTACGCCCCCGTCGTCTGCAGGCTGGCGAAGGGGAAGGCGTCCGGGCTGGTAGCGGTGCGCAGGCCGTCAAGGCCCACCGCGGCCCCGAACACCGCCTCGGCCTTGCCGAGCAGGTAGAAGGCCCACAGGCTGAACGAGATCTCGCGAGTGAGCAGGAAGCTCAGGCCGATGATGAGCGGCAGGATGCCGATGACCAGGCTGTTCAGCGGCGTCCACGGGCGGCTCAGGCCGCCCTGGAAGATGCGCTTGCCCCACAGGAACACATCGGCCTGCGGCACCTTGGGGAAGTAGTCGTGCAGCCCGGTGTACAGGTGGGGCAGCATCCCCAGCGCGATCCCCAGCCAGACCAGCTTGTTGCGAAAGAACTGGTTGAAGACATGCCCGCGTTCGGGCCGGCCCAGCACCTCCAGCGGCACCACCACCAGCGGGTACAGCAGGCGCTCGTGATGCACCCACTGCCGCTGGAAGAGCGCCACCCCGCAGAGCATCACCCAGTATGCCACCACGAAGAACAGCGACCACGCCACCAGCGGCGTAATCCACACGTCCCACGGCACGCCCCGCGCCGAACTCTCAAACAGGCCCTTGACCGGCGCCAGGTCCTGCGGGGCCAGCCACTTGGCGATGTGGGGTAGGAACAGATCCTCGTAGTGGTTCTCGGGGCTGGCGTAGTACAGCGGCCCGGCGATCATCGGCGGCATCTTCTGGGCGATATCAATGGAGGCCACGCCGATGGCCAGCGACAGCATGGACCAGATGATGACCAGCTCGCGCGCGGTGAGGGCCAGTTGGCGGCGGATGGCCAGCAGCGGCCACTGGATCAGCAGGATGAAGGCGATGAACACCAGGAAGGCGCCGATGGGGGGATAGGTCAGCGAGATCTGCGTGCCGTGGATGACCAGCTCGGCGTACTGGCTCCAGATGCTGATGAAGATGACCAGCAGGCCGCCGATGATCCCGGCGCGCCAGGTGAGGCCGGGGCCGGGTGTTGCTGCGAGGTGTTGTTTGATTGGTTCTGCGCTCATGGCTGCGACGTGTCGGCCTGCCCTTCGTCCGGGAGGGGAGAGTAATGCGCGCGGTCCACGGGCTCCCGCCCGTGGCTACGTACGGCGGCCCCTGCGGGGCGCACGGCAGCGGCCGTCACGTGTCACCTGTCACCTGTCACCATCTCGATCAGCCACTCCGCCGCTCTGGCCATGCCGCTGACGCTCACGGTCTCACCCAACGTGTGCGGGTCACGGGCGCCGGTAGCGCAGATCACTGCCGGGATGCCCTTCTCATTGAAGACGTTGGCGTCGCTGCCCCCGCCGCCGATCTCGTACTTCACCGGCAGTCCGAGCCTCTCGGCGGCGGCCGCAGCCAGGCGCACGACCGGCGCGTCCTGGCTGAGGTGGAAGCGATGGTACGAGGACTGGAACTCCTGCTCGAGGGTCGCGCCGGGTTGGGCGGCGACGGCGTCGGCGAAGCAGCGCTGCATGTGCGTCACCTGCGCCGCCAACTTGGCGTCGCTGTGGCTGCGCGCCTCGCCCCAGACCTCGCACAGCTCGGGGACGATGTTGCGGGCCATGCCGCCGCTGACGTACCCGATGTTGGCCGTGCTCTCCTCGTCCAGCCGCCCCAGCCTCATCCCGGCGATGGCCTGGGCCGCAATCTGCACCGCATTGATGCCCTTCTCGGGGCACACTCCCGCGTGGGCGGCCAGGCCGTGCACTTTCCAGGTCATCTTCTGCGCGCTCGGGGCGGCCACCGTGAGTGAGCCAATGTCCCGCCCGCCGTCGAACACCAGGCAGACATCCGGGCTGACGAGCGAGGTATCCAGATGGCGCGCGCCGTAGAGCCCGATCTCCTCGGCGATGGTGAAGACGACCTGCAACTCCCCGTGGGGCATGCCGGTCGCGAGGATCTCCCGCAGGGCGGCCAGGATCAGCGCCACGCCCGCCTTGTCATCGGCGCCCAGGACCGTCTCCCCCGTGCTGCAGATGTCGTCGCCCCGGCACTCCGGGCAGATGCCACAGCCGGGGGCGACGGTGTCGAGATGGGCGTTGAGCATGATTGTGGGGCGCCCCGGGGCCGTGGCCGGCACCTTCGCGATGACATTGCCGGTCTCGCCGCCGACCGGCTCATGGGCGCGGTCCTGCTGCACGCTCAGCCCCATGGCCTCCAGCTTGCCGATGACCGTCGCCGCCATCTTGCCTTCGTGGAGCGACAGGCTGTCAATGCGCACCAGCTCCTGGAACTCACTGCTCAGCGCCTGGGGGTCAATCATCATGCCACCTCCCGGGGGTCTTCAGCTCTCCGGCCCCGGAATCTTGGCCGCCGGGGCCGTCGAGACCTCCTCGCCGGGGGCTGCGCTCGGGGTGCTGGAGCCAGGAACGGCCTCGCGACCCACTACTGAGCGGAATGCTCTCGTTCCTGGTACGTCTGCTCGAAGAAGGAATCACGACTTCGAGCCGGAACTCAATGGATAGGCTACACAATCTGCTCTGCGCATACGGAGGGTTGCTGGATGAACAGACACCATGGCTTCACGCTTATTGAGTTGCTGGTCGTCATCGCCATCATCGCGATTCTGGCGGCGATTCTCTTCCCCGTCTTCGCCAAGGCGCGCGAGAAGGCCCGACAGACGAGCTGCCTGTCGAACATCAAGCAGCTCTCACTGGGCAATCTGCAGTACATCACCGACTATGACCAGACGTGCATCCGCTGGCAGCGCTACCATTACCAGCAGCCAGTGGCGACGGACTACCGCAGCATGCCTGCCCTGCTCATGCCGTATGTCAAGAACAATCAGATCTTCATCTGCCCCTCGGCTTCGACGACCAACCGTGGGCTGAGCTACCATGTCAACGTGGCGGCTCTGGCCAACGCCGGCATGGATGACCCCATCAACAACCAGACCGGCTACACGAGCACCCGTGAGGGGCAGATCAATGCCGTCATGACCGTCTTCATCTGGGACGGGGCGATCAGCAACAGCGAGGACTGGACCTGGACCAACTATAGCAGCCGCACCCCCGACAGCGGCTACTACGCGCTCTCGGCGCGCCACAATGATGGCCTGAATGTGGGCTTCTATGATGGTCACGCCAAGTGGTGGAAGCACAGTCAGTGCTGGGTCACCAACGCCGGCGCGGCCATTCCCACGACCACGCAGCCCGGTAACCGCACCATCGTCGGCCCCAACCCGTTCTTCACCGCGGCGGGCGAGAACTGATCCCGCCACGCCCGCAACGCCTACGATGACACACTGCAGGCGGCCCCGTACCGGGGCCGCCTGCTGCGTTGTGGCGTCACTGCAGCGCTAGAAGTTCCCCGCGTTGGGGTCCACCGGCGGCCGGCAACTGGAGTAGACGTTGGCGTAGTCGCTGATGCGGTACTCGCCACGCTCGTCCTGGATGAGGTAGATCGGCTTGGGCGTGTCCGCGCCGCTGTGCTTGAGCAGCGCTCGGGTCCGCTCCCCCGGCTTGCTCGGCGGCTTGATGTCCTCGACGTAGTTCAGCTCCCACTTGGCGTGGTCGAACTGGTAGCCATTCTCCGGGCTCGTGCCCTTCATGAACCCGCCGAACATCCACGGGCGCGTCTTCATGTAGTCCAGGAAGATGCGGCTGCGGATCGTCTTGCTCGTGGTCACCGACGTGATCCGCGCGATGCCCTCCTGCTCGTGGCCCTCAGTCACCAGGATGATGCCCTCGAAGAAGCGGCGCAGCACCCACTTGGGGTCCTTGGCGTCGGCCAGGCTGGCGTCGGGGGGGGCCTTCACCGGCCGGATGTCGAGGTTGATGCTGCTGAACTCATAGACCTTGTACTGTCCCGCGTTGTTGCGCTGCAGTGTCAGCGAACGCGGCGCGTCCGCCCCGCCCGAGACGATGAACAGCTTGGCGAAAGCGCCTTCGTCCCGATCCACGTACGGCTTGAGGTTCACCTCACCATGGTAGACCAGCTTGTAGCTCTGCGGGTCCATCTGGTAGCCATTGTCTGGCGTGGCCCCCTCCGCATAGCTGCGGTAGATGTGCGGCATGCTGTCCATCCGCTCAAGCAGCATGCGGTGCTGGCTTTCCGTCCACTCCTTGTAACGCGACATCTCCATGATGCACTGCTGGCCCAGTTCCTTCTCGCCGGACAGGTAGATGAAGATCCCGTCGAAGAACAGCCTAACCGCCTGCTGTGGGTCACTCGCCTGTTCAGCCACTCGCGCCTGGAACGCCTCCAGGGTCGTCGGCAGCTCGGCGTGCGCCACTCCGGCGGCAACGGCGATGACGGCCACGATCAACCACAGCCTGCGTCTCATGCTTCACCTCGTGTTCGTACCTGAAGTATGCACCTACAGCCTGTAGTATGTCCATTCGCCGGCGCGATGGTCAGTCCCTCCTGCTGCCCGCGCCAGAAGGAGGAATCGGTCCGCGCCGGCGGAACTGCAGCCGCACCGTCACCCTTTGTGAGGTGCGACCATGGGCAACTGGCACGACAACGTCTTCTTCGGCATCCACTACGACCTGCACGCCAAGGCCACCGACACTGAACTGGGACGCGAGTTGACCCCCGAGCACCTGCGGGAGCGCCTGGCGCTGGTCGGGCCCGACTGGATCCAGTGCGACTGCAAGGGCCACGCCGGGTACACGAGCTGGCCCACGGAAGTCGGGTCGCCCTCACCGGGCATCGTGCAGGACGCCCTGCGCATCCATCGCGACGTGACGCGCGCCCTGGGCATCAAGCTGGGGATGCACTACTCGGGGGTGTGGGACAGCCGGGCCCTCGAACTGCACCCCGAGTGGGCCTGCATCGGCGCCGACGGCGCGCCCAGCGACCGCATGACCTGCCGTCTGAGCGGCTATGACGATGACCTGATGATCCCCCAGATGCTCGAACTGGTGGACAAGTACGACGTGGACGGCTTCTGGGTGGACGGGGAGAACTGGGCTGCGCTGCCGTGCTGGTGTGACCGCTGCCGGGCGGAGTTCACCCGCCGCACCGGGCTGTCCGATGTCCCCCGCAACGCCGAAGAGGCGAACTGGCGCGCGTGGCTGGACTTCCACCGCGACCTGTTCATCGAGCATGTCACGCGCTACGCCGACGCCGTCCATGCCCGCAAGCCCGACTGCCTCATCTGCAGCAACTGGATGTACACGGTGCGCCAGCCGGAGGCCATGGTCGCGCCGGTAGACTACCTCAGCGGCGACTACGACCCCGTCTGGGGCTCAACACGCGCGGCGGTCGAGGGGCGGGTGCTGGACACCCGGGGCCGCACCTGGGACCTGATGGCCTGGGGCTTCACCCGCACCTATGACGGCGGCGGCGAGTCGCCGTGGGTCTTCAAGCCCGTCATCCACCTGGCCCAGGAGCTGGTGGAGGTCGTGGCCCTCGGCGGGGCCGTGATGATCTACGACCAGCCGCAACGGTCGGGCTGGATCACCGGCTGGCACCAGGAGCGCATCGCCGCCGCCGCGCGCTTCTGCCGCGAGCGCCAGGAAGTCTGCTTTCGGTCCCAGACCGTCCCGCAGGCGGCCGTGCTACACCTGGCCGACCACTACTACACCTGCAACGCCCAGCTCTTCAACTACGGCGAGGCCATCCAGCCGGTCGAGGGCGCCCTGCACAGCCTGCTGGAGAACCATCTCTCCACCGACATCCTCCTGCAGGACACCGCTCCCGAGGTCATGGGCCAGTACAAGCTGCTGGTCCTCCCCGAGCAGACGCACCTGAGCGCTCCGCTGCTTGCCGCCCTGGAGGCGTACGTCGCCGCCGGAGGGCATCTCATCGCCAGCGGGGCGCACCTGTCGCAGGAGGCGCCCGGCTTTGCCGGCGCGACGCCCGTCGGGGAAACGCAAGCCCTGGCCTATCTGCTCAGTGGGGAAGAGGTCCTGCCCGTCGCCGGCCCGTGGCAGCCGGTGACGCCCGCCGCGGGAGTGGAGGTCATCGCCCGCCGCCTGGCCCAGCAGGAGCCCGGCAAGGACGAGACCGACGAGGTCATCGTTACGCGCCGCCACCTCGGGGCGGGCACCATCACGGCGATCCACGGCCCCTTCTTCCGCCAGTACCTGCGCTCCCACTACCCCTCACAGCGCCGCCTGGTCGGCCAGTGGGTGGCGGACCTGGGCCTCCCCTGGCTGGTGAGCGTGCAGGCCTCGCCCCGCCTGGAGCTGATCCTGCGGCGGCAGGGCGAGCGCCTGGTCATCAACCTCATCAACCGCGGCGCCGGCGAGATGACCTCGCCCGGTCGCATCATCAACGAGGAGCTGCTGCCTGAGCGCGACGTGAGGCTGCACGTGCGGCTGGCGGGCAAACCACGTGCGGTGATGGCCGTCCCGGAGACCGACTTCACGTGGGAGTACGCCGAGGGGCAGCTATGGGTCTTGCTGCCGGAGCTGCTGATCCACACCGCCATCGTGGTCGAGCCGTAGGCGCGGCCGGCCGGGCTGGGGCCTCATGCACCCCGCTGCAACTGGTAGTAGGCCAACTCCGCCGGGAAGAGGTGCGACAGGTACAGCCGGTCGTACTGGAAGTGCCGCACGGCCTGCATGATCGCCGGGGTGTGGGCGGCGACCAGCTCGCCGTCCAGGCACAGGGCCACGATCCAGGCGGCGAACAGGGGCTCGCGGACGTTGTTGGCCTCGCACGACCAGCGAGGCGACTCCTGGGCGAGGCGGGGATACTGCCGCCGCCCGAGTTCCACCGCCTCGGCGACGGTTCGCTGCTCGTGCCACAGCTCATTGGCCACGCGCCAGTTGCATGAGAACGGGCGCGGATCGTCGTGGTCGAACTGCAGCGCCAGCGGCAGGCTCTCGGCGGCCAGCTCCGCGCTGTGGCGCAGGCCCTCGGCATACGCCTGCTTCCGCGCCAGATCGTCCTCCATCTCCCACAGCCCCCGCAACGCCGTCACGGAGTTGGCCGCGGTCCAGCAGTAGGGACCGGGGCGCTCCCAGATCATGCCGCGGCGGCAGATGTCCAGGCGCGTCGGTCCGCCGTTGGGGTCCGGCGCGGACAGGACGGTTTCGTACCGCTCGTGCCAGACCGCCTCGCCGGTGAGACGGGCCATCATCAGACACACCCACGGCAGCCGGGGCGCATTCTCGAAGTTCATCCCGGCCAGGGAGTTGCGGAAGTCGAAGGGGGGCCGGTCGCACGGGGTGCGCCAGTCGCATTCCCGCAACACCTCGACCACCTCGACCATCTGCGCGACGATGCGGTCACGTTCGGCGGCGTCCGGTCCCCCGCTGTTGACATAGCGCCACAGGCCAACCAGCCACGGCGTGGTCTGATCGTTGGAGCCGATGGGGAAGTGAGAATGGCCGTCATCGGCCACGCCCCGGGCGATGAAGCCGGGGCGCTCCCCGACCGTGGCCAGCAGCATCAGGCCGCCCGCGATACGCCGGGCGCGCTCCCGGTCCTCGTCGCGTCCGGTCAGCAGGCAGCGGTTGACCATCCCCTCCAGGTACACGCCCCCGAAGAACGCCCCGTTCTCGTTCGGCGCGCCCCACGACAGCCCGTTGGGTTGGCAGAGCGCGCACTCCTCCGGGGTCGGTCGGCTCAGTTCGCCGTCAAGGCCGACGTAGTCGAGGATTACGCCATACGCGTCCACGAACCGCGCCCAGAGCGCGTTGTGTGCAGCCTGCACAGCGGGGTCTATCGTGTCCAGTGGCATGGGTACGCCCCTCTCTCGCACTACGACTGTCGCAGCGCGTTGGGGGGCGGGGGTTGAAACCCCCGCCTCTCAGAACCGCCCCTCCGGGGCGGCGAGGCTCTCGTCACCCCTCCCTTCAGGGAGGGGTCGGCGCGAAGCGCCGGGGGTAGGCAGCCGTTCACAACGGCAGCTCCACCCGCCGCCCCTCCTCCATGCTCTTCACCGCCGCCAGGTGAATCTCCGTCACGGCGCGGCCATCGTGTGCCGTCGCGCGTGGCGTGTCGCCGGTCTGGATGCAGTGAATGAAGTTGTTCATCTGGCCCTGACCCCAGGTCTCGGCGTTGCGGCGGTTCTCGAACTCGATGGTCTCGATCCCCGCTGGCCCCGACACCGTCGCCAGCCACTTGCCGTCTTCCTGGCGGTTGGAGTAGATGCACCCCTCCGGGCCGATCACGTCCATGCCCATGAAGCCGGCGGTGGCGCCGCGCGGCAGGCTCCACGCCCACTGCACCAGCGCCTGGTCGCCGCTCTTGAAGTACAGCAGCACGATGGTGTTGTCCAGCACGTCGCCATGGTGGCTCAGGTGGTGCATGTGCGCCGTCACGGCCGCCACATCGCCGAAGGTGTAGCGCAGGAAGTCCAGATCGTGGGCGCTGCTCTCGGGCGACGGGCCGTCACTGAAGCGCGCGTCGCTGTACCATTCGCCGTAGTTGGGCGGCCCGGGCGCGGCGCCGCAGTGGATCCGCCGCCACATGCACGGCCGCCCCGCCTTGCCCTCATGCACCAGCTTGCGCATCATCCCCCAGTCCTCGTCGAAGCGCCGCACGAAGCCGATCTGCAGGACGCGCTGGTTGTCCTCAGCGGCCTGGATCATCTCGTCGCACAGCTCCAGCGTCCGCGCCATGGGCTTCTCGCACAGCACGTGCTTGCCGCTGCGCAGGGCCTTCAGAGCCGCGTCGGCATGGAACTGGGTGGGGATGCCGATGACGATGGCGTCCAGATCGTCCATCGCGATCAGCTC
The DNA here is from genome assembly GCA_021372615.1 of bacterium. NCBI lineage: Bacteria > bacterium. The sequence continues at coordinate 15,456 of JAJFUB010000060.1, forward strand.
GTCATAGGACGCCACGGCACGCGGGGCGTGGTACTGCTCGGCGCGCGCCCTGGCCTGCTCGACCTTGGCGTCGGCGATGCAGACGATCTCACAGTCCTCGCGCGCCTGGATCGCGGGCAAGTGCAGGTTGCTGATCGCGCCCGCGCCGATCATCCCGAAACGCAGCTTCGACATCGTGTGCCTCCAGATGGGTCTACAGGTCAGCCTGCGCAATGCGCCGCCGGCAGCGGGTTCACCTTCTGCGGCCCCGCGGACAAAGCGAGAGGCCGGGCCCTGCTTCGGGTCCGGCCCCTCCAGCGCACGCCGTCAACGGTCTATTGGCCGTTGTAGTATGGGCTGTGACTGCCATTGTTCCACAGGGTGATCTTCTTGAGGCACTTGGCGTGCCCGTCCACGAAGGCACAGTTGATCTGCAGGTTGTGCCGGTCGCTCGGCAGCTTGTCCCAGTCGGTATAGGCGCTGCACTGGGGGCAGTAGAGCGTGCGGTAGTTGCTGTCGTCGTCGGCGATCACGATCATCTCGGCGGGCTTGGCGATGCTGCCCAGCGACGTGCCGGTGGGCAGGTGCACGGTGTTGTAGCCATACCCCCAGGCGCTCTGCCCCTTGGACGGGCAATAGAAGATCTGCGTGTTCTTGACATACGGCGTGTAGAGCGTGGTCCACCAGTTGGCGTCGGCAGGGACCGGCCAGGTCGTGGGGATGGCCCGGCCCGAGAGCACCTCGTCATAGTCCTGCACGTACATCTGGCAGGCCACGGCAAGCTGACGAACGTTGTTCAGACAGCTCGTCTGGCGCGCCTTCTCACGGGCCTTGGCGAACACCGGGAACAGAATGGCGGCCAGGATGGCGATGATGGCGATCACAACCAACAGCTCGATGAGTGTGAAGCCGCGACGGCACATGGGGCCACATCCCTTTCGTGTACATGATCTCCATTATGGAAGATTCGTGCAGTGGCTCCCACATTCCTGCTGCTGCCCGGCCGCAACCAGGGGCAGGAAAGACGCCGGGCCAGGGGGAATACCTCGGTCCATCAGCCACGCCATCCATCTCCGGAGGCCAGCCATGCGTCCCCTCGCGGTACTGATCGCTCTCCTCGCCCTGACATCAGCCTGGGCCCAGCCCGCCGCACCGCAGCCCGCCGCGGCGCCCCAACCCGCGGCCGCCGCACCCGAAACCGCCGCCACGCCGAGGGCCGACATGACCAACCTGCGTCTGCTACTGCCCGCCGAGATCCCTGCCGTGCCGGGCCGGGAGACCAACCTGTACTTCGACAACGTCATCCTCTACCCGCGCTCGGACCTGTTGCTGTGCGACGTAGACTGCCCCAAGGGTCAGCAGCAGGTGGAGCGCTGGACCTGGACCCCCAAGGCCGACGATCCCAAGGACGTGGGCACCTTCCCGCTGACGCTGCGCATCACCGACCTGGCCGGCAACCCGTTGGCCGAGGGCACGACGACCATCCACGTGTACCCCGCCGACGCGGGGGCCGGCAAGCCGGTCACAATGCTGATGATCGGTGACAGTCTCACCCACGCGAACGTGTACCCGGCGGAGGTCCTGGCCCTGACCAAGACCGAGGGCAACCCGGCGCTGACGTTGGTCGGCACCTTCGCCCCCAACACGGCGACGCCCGAGGTGCGGCACGAGGGCTACGGCGGCTGGACTGCTCGCGGCCATGCCACCATGTGGGGTCCCGAGCCCGTCAACGCCCAGGGCCGGCGCACCCGCAGCCCGTTCCTGTTCGAGCAGGACGGCAAAGGCGTGCTGAACTTCCAGAAGTACTGCGACGAGCAGAACGGCGGCAAGGGGCCGGACATCATCACCATCTTGCTGGGCTGCAACGACAACTTCGGCGCCAAGGACGACACCATCGAGGCCAGCATTGACGACTTCCTCAAGCACATGGACATCCTGATCGCCGAGTTCCACAGGGTCCGGCCCGACACGAAGATCGGCGTCGTCTCCCTGATGCCCCCGGCGGGCACCCAGGACGCCTTCGGGGCCAACTACTTCTGCGGCCAGACCCGCTGGCAGTACCGCAAGAACCAGCACCGGGTGATGGAGCGCGTGGTGGAGAAGTACGGCCACCGCGAGGCTGAGAACATCTACCTGGTGCCGGCGTATGTGAACCTGGACGCCATGCACAACTACCCGACCGTCGAGGTCCCGGCCAACGCCCGGGCCGACGGCCCCGGGGCCAAGATCTTCCGCCTGGCCAACGGCGTGCACCCCGCCGCCTCCGGCTACCGCCAGATGGCCGACAGCATCTACTGCTGGATGAAGGGGATGCTGAGTAGGTAGGGAGTTGGGAGTTGAGGGTCGGGGGGAGCCGTTGCCGTAGGAGCGCCGGCATCCAGCCGGCCGCCTTGCCCGCTTGTCACGCGCAGGAGCCTGCACCATGGCCCTGTCCCTATCACCCGACCGCACCCACCTGCTCCGGGACGGGCAGCCCTTCTTCTGGCTGGCCGACACCGCCTGGAACGGCATCTGCCGCGCCACGGAGGCCGACTGGGCTGTCTACCTCGCTGCCCGCGCCGCGCAGGGATTCACCGTCATCCAGTTCGTCTGCACCCACTGGCGCGCCTATGCCGAGGAGCCGGCGTTCACGCTCGACGGCGGGCTGCGGATGAACGAGGCATTCTTCGCGCGACGCGACCGGCTGGTGCAGATGATCCGCGAGCACGGCCTCGTCCCCGCACCGGTGTTGCTGTGGGCCTGTACCGAACATGACCCCGGCTGGTATCTCTCCGAGGCTGACGCCGTCACGGTGGCTCGGTACATCAAGGACCGCTGGGGCGGGGAGGATACGGTCTACTTCCTGGGTGGGGATGGTGACTACCGGAGCGAGAAGGCAGAGAAGTGGCGGCGCATTGGCCGCGCCGTGTTTGCGGACGATCCCGGTGCCATCGTCACCATGCACCCCGGTGGGCAGCAGTGGGTGGTCGAGGAGTTCCGCCACGAGCCGTGGTTCAGCTTCCACGGCTACCAGTCGGGCCACGGCGACAGCGAGGCGAACCTGCGGTGGCTGCTGAACGGCCCGCCCGGCGTGGCGACCGTCGAGCCGCCGCCCTACCGGCTGCTGCCCCCCGTGCACCCCGCCATCAACCTCGAACCCAACTACGAGCTGCACCCCGCCTACGGCAGCACGCGCGTCTTCAGCGACGTTCATGTGCGCCGGGCCGCCTACTGGTCGCTACTGGTGACGCCCCCGGCCGGGGTGACGTACGGCAGCAACGCCATCTGGCCGTGGGCCACGCGACCGGAGGCTCCGCTGGGGCACGAGGGCCTCGGCGTGGCGCCGCCGTGGCATGAAGGGCTCGATACGCCCGGCGTGCGCAGCATGACCGTGCTGCGGCGCCTGTTCGACGGCTTGCCCTGGTGGCGGCTGCGCCCGGCGCCGCATCTGCTGGCTGAGCAGCCCGGCGCCGACGACCCCGCGCGCCACGTCATGGCCGCCGCGACGGACGACATCGCGCTGGCCGTCATCTACACCCCCGCCGGCACGACCCTGAGGTTGGACCTGCCCGCCCCGCTGTCGGGCCGATGGTTCAACCCGCGCACCGGCGGCACCCTCTCGGCCCCCGACTGGACCACACCCGACGGGCTCGACTGGGTCCTCTTGCTACGCAAGGAGGAGTGATCACCATGCCTGACTTCACCTTCCGCACCGCCATCAGTACCGACGTCGCCCGTCTGGTGGACATCGAGTGCCGCGCCTTCGGACGCGACACGCCCGACGCCCGCGCATACAAGCGCCGCGAGATCGAGCGCGACCTCGCCTGGCATGTCGTGATGGTGCGCGACAGTGAGCCTGTAGCCTGCGCCCGCATCCAGCACGACTGGCTGCGCGTGGGGACATGCCAGGTGCTCAAGGGGGACGTGGGGCACGTGGCGGTCAAGCCCGAGCTGCACGGCCGGGGCATCGGCACGGAGTTCATGCAGCACATCGTCACGTACATGCGCAAGGAGGGCTTTCACCTGACGCGGCTGGGCGGGCTGATGAAGTTCTACGCCCGCTTCGGCTACGAGCCCTTCATCCGCCGCTATGTGCACATCCCCGCGCCGAAGCTCGATGCGGACCTCAAGGGCGAGACCTGGCGCCAGCGCCTCGGCATGCCCGACCCCCACGCGGAGTTCGTGCGGCCCTACCACCCCGAGTTGGACCACGAGGCGGTCCATCGCCTGCGCTACCGCTTCGGCGCCACGCGGTCGGGGCAGATCGCCATGAGCCCGGAGCTCTCCAGTCCCGGCGTCGGCACGCCCGACCCGGAGGGACTGCTCTTCGTCTACGACGACGGGGAGATACGGGGTTGGTTGCAGGGCGGCCTGGGCCTGGTCCACGCCGGAGATCTTCACCCCAGCTACCGTGTGGATGACCTGGCCTATGACCCGGACTGCCCCGAGGCTGTCGGGGCGCTCGTCAAGCAACTGATCGAGCGCGCGCAGGGCCTCGCCCCCACCACCATCGTGTGCCGCGTGCCCTATTGTGAGGCCCTGTTCAGCGCCCTCAGTGCGGCCCAGATCCCCTTCGACACCGTGGAGATGCACACGGCGGCGGATGGCAACATGGTGCAGGTCGTGAACCTGCCCGGCACACTGGGCGCCATTGCCGCCGAGCTGACCAAGCGCCTCGAGGGCCTCGAAGTGTGGGAGGGGAGGATCCGGTTCGTGCTGCCGGGCCAGGTCGCGACCCTGAAGGTCGCGCGGGGGGGCGTCCAGGTTGCCGAAGACACATCGCTGGACCTCGAGGTGCAGGCCAGCCATGCCGACTTCATCAAGTGGCTCTTCGGCATCGTGGGGTTCACCGAGTCAGCACAAGCCGCGGCGGTCACGCCCGCACAGCGGCTGACGCTCAGCCAGCTCTTCCCCCGGTGCCCGTGCGCCTCCGGACCTTGGGGCTAGCCGCCGGACCGCGGGCTTTCCGGCCCGCGAGCCGCTGCCTTGGCCGCACGCCATGCCCGTGACCACCACGCAGGAGCACCGCCATGCGCCTGACCCTCGCGGCACTGCTCATCATCTCGCTGGCCCTGCCATTGGCCGCCCGGGCAGACCTCGACCCCCTCCTGGCCCCGGCGCTGCGGGGCGCCGACCGCAACTTCCGCAACTGTGGCGACCCGCCGAGCCCCGGCCTGGGGGCGCGCAGCCTGTTCGAGATGGCCCTGGCCTACCTGGAGGGCGGGCAGTTCCTCGACCGCTTGCCGCGCCTGTTTGACCTGGCTGCGCAGATGCAGGATCGCGACCCGAAGAGCGCGACGTACGGCAACTTCCGCTGGTACTGGCGGGACGACAGGGTCGGCGACTGGAACGCCGTGGACTTCTCGATGCAGGCGGCGGCGCTGATCTGGGCGCGCCATGCCGACAAACTCACCCCGGAAGTGCGGGTGCAACTGCAGGAGCTGACCGACTTCGGGATCGAGGGCCTGATGCGCCACGGCGTGCCCGTGGACTACACCAACATCGTCTTCATGAACGCCGGCAACCTCATTGTCCTGGGGGAGCTGCTGAACCGCCCCAAGGCGGTTGAGGAGGGAGTGGCGCGGTTTGAGGAGGCGCTGGCGTACACCTGCAAGTGGGGCACGCACGAGTACGACAGCCCCACCTACGCCGCGGTGGACCTGACCGACCTCGCACTGATGCTGCACTACTCGCGCAACGAGACCGTCAAGCGGCAGGCGGAGGCGCTGCTCCGGTACTCCTGGACCGACATCGCGGCCAACTGGCACCCGGCGACGCAGCGACTGTGCGGGAGCCAGGCCCGGACGTATGACTATGTGGCCGGGCTGGGCTACCTGGACACGCACCTGATGGCCGCGGGCTGGCTGCCCACCCCGGAGGGCCGGGGCCCGGACATCCTGGCCTACCTCACGCGCTGGCAGCCCCCGGCGGCGCTCAAGCAGATGGCCGACACGCAGTTGCCCCGCCTGGTGCAGCAAACCTGGGGGCCGGGGCCGGCGGAGTTCAAGGTGCACTTCCTGCAGCCGGATGTGACCCTGGGCACGAGCGGCGGCGCGTACGGCGATCTCACGGACATGCCGCTCACTGTGGACCTGCCGGCCGAGCGCGGCCAGCCCCGCGGCTACTTCATCGCCGACGGCCGCAACGATCCGTACGGGCAGGTGAAGTTCGCGACCGGTATCCATGCCAAGGCGCTGCACCTGCGCGCCTTCTGGGCCGGCAGCCAGCGCACGAGCGACGCTGTCGGGCTGGTCATCTACACCGACCGGACCCTCATCCCCGAAGCCACGGTGCTGCACTCCAACCTCGTGCTGCCCCGCCAGGCCGACGCCTGGTGGGTCGGCGACCGGGCCGTAAGCTTCGACGGCAAGACGCCGGTGAACATGCCCGTGGCATACGGCCAGCCGGTGATCCTGCGGCGGGGCACGGCGGCGGTCGGCGTCAAGCTGCTGGGCGGGCGGGACATCGCGGGCGGCGCCGCGCCCGCGTTCCTCGTGGATGATGCCGGCAAGGCAGCCTGCGTGCGGTTGGTTGTGCGGCATGAGGTCGAGGGCCAGCCGTTGAGCGTCGCGCAGGCTCCGATGGCGGCGCTGTGGGTCCGTGCGGGCAGTGGCCTCCGCGACGACGCGGCCTTCGCCGCCTGGCGCGCGCAGTTCGCGGCGGCCGCGGGTGGCGCGGAGTTGTCGCCGACCGGTGCGAGCGTGCAAGTCGCCGGCGTGGACGGCCCCGTCGCAGTCAGTGCCGCGCCCCCATGGGGGCAGCACACAGCGTTCACCCCCGAGCCGCTGCGGGCCCTTCTGGCGGTGGACGGCAAGGACCTGGGGAAGGACCTCCTCGACCCGGTGCGGCCCAGGGAGATGGGCCTCGATGCCCTTGCGCCGGTCGCCGTCGCGCCGGGCCAGGGCGCCTACTGGGAGGCCGAGGCTGGGCTCGTGCGCCCGCTGATGACCGTCGCCGACGACCAGGACGCCTCGGGCAGCAAGTGCGTGTGGGTTCCCGGGGAGCCGGGCGAGCGGGGCCCCGCCGGGCGCGGCACGATCACCTGGAAGCTGCAGGTGGCCAGGGCCGGCAAGTACTGGCTGTGGGGGCGCGTTCTGACGCCCACACCCACCGATGACTCCTTCTTCGTCACCCTCGCCAACGACCGCGGCGAGCTACTACCGCAGACCGACTGGCACACCGGTACCCACACCGCCTGGGAGTGGGTGCGTGTCACCACCGGCAATCCCCCGGCGCCGCTGGCACTCGACCTGCCTGCCGGCATCGCCTTCCTGCAGGTCAAGGTCCGTGAGGACGGCGCGAAGCTCGACCGCCTATTCCTGTCGGCGGACGAGCAGGCGCAACCGTAGCCGTTGGAGCGCGGGCTTTCCAGCCCGCGGAGAACGACGGCGCGGGCTGGAAAGCCCGCGCTCCACGCCAAGGGAGTCGTCACCATGCGCCGACTGTTCCCGCTCGTCTTCCTCCTACTCCCGACTCTCGTCCCAGCCGCCACCCTTCATGTCAGCCAGAAGGCGCCCGGCGCCGCCGACACCAACATCGGCACAGCGGAAGCACCCTTCGTGACGATCTCGGCCGCGCTCAAGAAGCTCCAGCCCGGCGACCGCGTCACGATCCACGCCGGTGTCTACCGCGAGACGCTGGAGTTCAAGACCAAAGCCGCCGACTGGACGGAGCCAACGGTCATCGCCGCCGCACCGGGCGAGGAGGTCATCATCAAGGGCTCCGATGTCGTGACCGGCTGGGAGAAGCACGAGGGCAGGATCTGGAAGAAGCCGGACTGGAAGGTCAACTCACAGCTCGTGTTCGCCAACGGCGAGCGCCTGCAGCAGATCGCCGGAGAGATGGTACCGTACCTGACCGAGGGTGGGCGCTGGCGGGGCCGGGTCGGGGAGTCGATCAAGGACATGACGGCCGGCTCGTTCTACTACGACCTGAAGGCCAAGGTGCTATACGTGTGGCTCAAGGACGGAGGCGACCCGAACCAGGCGACCATGGAGGTCGGGGTGCGACCGTTCCTGCTCAAGACCGAGAGCGACTTCCTGATCGTCAAAGGCCTCAAGATGTCGCAAACGAGCACCGGCAACTACATCAACTGGCCCGCGGTCATCCTCACCGGCGACCACATCATCTTCCAGGACAATGAGGTGACCTGGTGCGACGCCATCGGGCTGGGCTTCACCGGCCGCTATGTCGAGGTGCTGAACAGCAAGTTCAACTGGTGCGGCAACAGCGGCATCGGCGGCAACAGCCTGGCCCACTGCCGCATGATCGGCAACGAGACCAGCTACAACAACTGGCGGCGGTGGTCCACAGGCTGGCATGCCGGCGGGATCAAGATGATCCCGTGGGAGCGCGGCCTGCTCATTGACCGGCACAAGGCCATCGGCAACTTCGCCGACGGCATCTGGATCGACTCGTATGACTCGGGCAACGTCTTCATTACCAACTGCGAGTCGGCCTACAACGAGGGCAATGGCATCCACTACGAGATCGCCAACCGCGGAGTCATCGCCAACAACCGGCTGCACCACAACGCCGGTCGCGGCGTGTATCTGTCCAGCTCCAGCGACTGCCTGGTGGTCTACAACACCTGCTACGGCAACGGCATGTCGGGGATCGTGTCCCACGGGGTGAACCGCCAGGGCCCGGTGGAGCGCTTCGGGGAGTGGGGGATCGTGCCGGCGCGCAACAACCAGATCTTCGGCAACATCCTGTGCAACAACATGAACCCGAAGCTCAAGCCCAAGGGCTGGAACTACCGCCCCGAGCTGATCCTGCCCAACCCGGCCAACAACCCGGCGCTCTTTGCGGGCAATGTGGCTGACTGCAACGTGTACTTCCGCAACAACGGCGAGGGCCTGCCGTGGTGGTTCAACTGGGGGGAGAAGGTGTGGCACGACCTGGAGAGCTGGCGCAAGGACACGGGCAACGACCTGCACTCGATCGTGGCCGACCCGCTGCTGCTGGACCCCGAGAACGGTGACTTCCACATCAAGCCGGGCAGCCCGGCGATCGGGATCGCGCCGGTCGTGGGCGCCATCGCGGTGGACTGCGAGGGCAGGGACCGCCCCGGCGACCGGATGCGCAGCGCCGGGGCCTACGAGATCCCGACCGACGCCAAGCCGCCGGCCGCCACCGGCCCGGCCAAGCCCGCCGCCCCGGCGCCCGCAGTCGCGGCGCCGGAGGGCAAGCTGCCCCTCCCGCCGCCTCAGACGCTGCAGTACCGCGAGATTGCCCTGCCGGCCAGGCTCCTGACGAAGCTGGCTGGCCCGGACGCCCGGCTGGCGCGCCTGGGCGCCTTGCTCAAGGGCATTGAGACGACGTGCGAGGGGGTGCGCGTGGTCTTCCCGCCTGAGCCGACGGCGATCGTCCTGCAGGGAGCCAAGCGCGTGGCCGAGCTGCCGGTGGACCTGAACGCCGATGTGCTGTACTTCCTGATCGGCACGCAGGGGGCGGGCGGGACGTTCGGCCTGTCCGTGGCCCGGGGCGATGGCGTCACGCAGGCCGCGACGCTGCGGATGGGCCAGGAGGTCGGGCCGAGCTTCGGGGCGTGGACCGGCACGCTCGACCAGTCGGCTCTGCCGCCGTACCTGACCACACGGCTGGGGTGGCAGGGCGGCCCCGCCACTGACCCGGTGCGCCTGTGGCAGGTCACCTACGTGAACGACAATCCGTGGCTGCCGGTGCAGAAGGTGAGCTGGAAGACAGGCCAGGCCGGGGACCAACTGGTGGTGCTGAAGGCCGTGGCCGGGATCAGGCGGTAGCAGCAGTTGGAGCGCGGGCTTTCCAGCCCGCGGAGAACGACGGCGCGGCCTGGAAGGCCCGCGCTCCACCCTCACGACAGCTTCTTTGCCCGCTGCGCCCCGTCGTCGGTGTCGAACGCCGGGACACCGGGGCGCTGCTCCCAGATCATGCGGTATGGTGTCGCCGGGAGCTCCCCGGGCACGAGCATGACGCCATGCCGCTCCAGCTCCTCGCGCCGGGCCGCCGGGCCCAGGTTCAGCGGCGTGACGCCCTGCCGCGCGGCCATCGCGGCCAGGATGCCGCAGGAATAGCCGGCCGCCATGCAGGTAACGCTGGCCCGCACCGAGTAGCCGTCCGTCGCGCACTTCCCCGCCACGAGCACGTTCGGTATCCCCTGCGGCACGAACATGCCCAGCGGCAGCCCCACGGCCTGCTTGCCGCCGGCCAGGCAGACCACGTCCTCGCGCTGCTCCAGCGGCTCGCCGGCCCGGTCCGTCAGGCGCGCCTCGCCGATGATCTCTCGCCCCCCACGCGGCATCGTCTGCGCCCCCATCGTGCGGATCACGGCCCGTTCGAAACCCGGCAGGTACTTGCGCACGAAGGCCAGGAACTCGAAGGCGTAGGTGCGGGCAGCGATCTCGGCCTGCGTGGTCGCGCGCGGGCCGCTGGGGTCCAGGCCCGTGACCATGCACACATTGGCGGTCACATCGTCAGCCCCGTGCCACGGCTCGGGCCAGAAGCCATCCCAGCCGTAGCGGATCTGCCCACCGTCGGGCAGGTCGCGGATGAGCGCCAGGTCGCCCGCATCCACAGCCTCGCGGAGGACAGGGCGGAACGGCCACGCCCGCCGCCGCCCCTCCAGCCATTCCGACCAGTACGGGTCGCGCTCCAGCTCCTCGGGGCTCATGCCGAGGGTCCTCGCCAGCCACGCGTCCCACTCGGGGTCCTCGTCCGGCAGCCCCTCCAGGAAGGCCTCATACCGCCCCAGGTCCACCAGCCCCATCTCAAAGAGCAGCCCCCACGATTTGTGCCCGCCGGTCGCGAGCGCCGCCCCCAGCGCCTCGGCCGCGTTGGCTCCGCCCGTGCAGTCCACGAGCTGTCGGCCCCGCACGGCCACACGCCCGCCCGGGGTCTCGAAGATGACGTCCAAGCGGCCCTCCGACGTCGCCTGCGCTGTGCTGAAGCACGCGTGCAGCCACAGCTCCACCCCGGCCTCCTGCAGCATCTGCAGGCACGCCTGCCCGGCGTGTTCATGGCGGTAGAAGATGCTGTGCCCGGCGGCGAAGGCCTCCTGCCGGTTGGCATACGGCGTGGCCCCGGCGGCGATGACGCGGTCCAGCAACTCCAGCGGCGCTCCGCCGACGATCGGCCGCCCGTCCTCGGTCACGAAGCGGTTGCCGAAGTGCCCCATCAGCCCCATGTTGACCGCGCCACCAACACTGCCGCACCGCTCGATGAGGCCCACTGTAAGGCGGGGGCTTGTACCCCGCCCGGCGCGCGCAGCCCCGACGGCCGCCATCACGCCCGCCGTGCCGCCGCCGACAACGACAACGTCGTACTCGCCCAGCAGGGGGATCTCACGCGCGGGTTCAGGAATGGTTACGGAAGTGGCCATCGCATCTCCAGGGGGTGCGGCGTGGGAGCGGTCACCGACCGCGAGTGGCCCGCGTCCCGGTCGCGGACGGTGACCGCTCCCACAGGCCAGGTTACTTGAGTTCCACCACCGTCACGCCGTCGCCGCCTTCGCCGAAGGGGGCGATGCCGAAGGACTTCACCCCGCGATGGCTGCGCAGGAACTTCTGGATGCCCTGCCGCAGCGCTCCGGTGCCCTTGCCGTGCACGATGCGGACCTCCGTCGCGCCGGAGATCTGCGCGTCGTCCAGGTACTTCTCCAGCGTCAGAATGGCCTCATCCACGGTCGTGCCACGCAGGTCAATCTCCGGGTGGAAGGTCGGGGCCTTGCGCATTTGCATGGTGTGGGCGAGGCGGCGGGCCTCCTCGCTGATGGGCTCTTCGGCCAGCTCGAGGTCCTCAGCCGCGGCCTCGATCCGTATGCGCCCGACCTCGACGAGGTAGCGGTCCTGCCGCAGGCGCTCGACGATGCGCCCCTCGCGGTTCATCGTCTTGAGGCGGACGGTCTGCCCGGCGGCGAAGGAGGCCGTCTGGAGGGGCCGAATACCATCCGGCCCGCCGTTCGTTGCTTCCGGCGCTCTGGGGCTCTCGTCGCTAACGGCGGGCCGGCTGATAGCCGGCCCCTCCAACGACTCCGCCACCGGCGCCTCGGCGGCTTCCCGCTCGATCTGCTGCCGCAGCTCGGCCACCTGCCGCCGCTTCTCCTCGGTCACTTTAGACTGGCGCGGCTGGCGCTGCAGCTCGGCGATGATCTGCCGCGCCTCCTCTTCGGCCCGCTGGACTATCTGCAGCGCCCGGTCGTAGCCCTGCTCCATCGCCTCGGAGCGCTGGGCCTGCAGCTCCTGGATGTTCCGCTCGTACTGGGCCCGGAGCTTCTCCAGGTCGCGCTGGGCCTTGGTCGTCTGCTTGCGCTGGCGGTCGAGGTCCGCCCGGCTCTGTCGCATCTCGCGCAGGGCGTCCTCGACGCTGAGGCGTTCGCCGCCGAGGAACTCGCGGGCGGTCTGGACGATGCGCCGGGGCAGCCCGAGACGCTGGGCCACCTGCAGGGCGTTGCTGCTGCCCGGCTCGCCGATCATGAGCCGGTAAGTGGGCTGCAGCGTCTTGATGTCGAACTCCACGGAGGCGTTCTCCATGCCCTCCGTGGCGTACGCGAACACCTTGAGATCATTGTAGTGGGTCGTGGCGACGGTCAGGCAGCCGGCGGCGTGCAGCTCTTCGAGGATAGCCTGCCCCAGCGCCGCCCCCTCGGCCGGGTCGGTCCCGGCGCCGAGTTCATCGAGCAGAATGAGGCAGTTCATGCCCCGCCGCGTGGGCCGGGGCAGGCCAGGTGTGGGAGCGGTCACCGACTGCAGGCCAGGTGTGGGAGCGGTCACCGACCGCGATTGGCCCGCGTCCTGGTCGCGGTCGGTGACCGCACCCACCCCCCCGGGGGGGGC